>JACFNY010000005.1 GCA_019454625.1 Sphingomonadaceae bacterium | reverse complement strand
GAAACGCGCGCTCGATGGCGCGGTCGAGCGGCTCGCCGCGCCACAGCACGGCCTGGAGCAGCGCAAGCGCCGCCGCGCGCGCGGGTACGCCGGAGACCTGCTCCACGCTCAGCGGCGGCGCTTCAGCGGATCGAGCGCACTCACCCGGCCGCGCTCGGCGGCCTCGCGGATGCTCTCGGGATGCGCGCCCTGCCCCATTTCCTGCGCGATGCGGCCGAGCGCCGCGACGCGGTTCTCGGGGTTCGGATGCGTCGAGAACAGATTGTCCATGCCGCCGCCGATCAGCGGCTCGACGATGTAGAGCTGCGCCGCCGCCGGGTTCTTCCGCGCGTAGGGATTCGGGATGCGCGAGGCGCCCGCCGCGAGCTTCTGGAGCGCGGAGGCAAGCTTCATCGGCTTGCCGCTGATCTCCGCGCCCGCGCGGTCCGCACCGTATTCGCGCGTGCGGCTGATCGCCATCTGCACCAGCATCGCGGCGAGCGGGGCGACGATCACCGCCGCGATGATCGCGATCGGGTTGCGGTTGTTGCCGCCCGCGAACAGCGCGAAATTGCCGAGCATCGAGATCGCGCCCGCCAGCGTCGCCGTCACCGTCATCAGCAGCGTGTCGCGGTTCTTCACGTGGCCGAGCTCGTGCGCCATCACGGCCTCGATCTCGTCGCGGTCGAGGATGCGCAGCAGGCCGGTGGTCGCGGCAACGGCAGCGTTCTCGGGATTGCGGCCGGTCGCGAAGGCATTGGGCGCATCGGTCTCGATGATGAACACCTTCGGCATGGGAAGCCCCGCGCGCTGCGCGAGGGTCTTCACGAGGCCTACGAACTCCGGCGCGCTCCGCGCGTCCACCTCGCGCGCGTTGTGCATCCGGAGCACCACCTTGTCGGCGTTCCAGATCGCGAACAGGTTCATGCCGCCGGAAATCAGAAGCGCGATCAATGCGCCGCCGCTGCCGCCGAGCATGTAGCCCAGCCCCATGAACAGCGCCGTCAGCGCCGCCAGCAGCATCACCGTCTTCATCTGACCCATGTCACACGAGGCTCCTTCGGTCCTCGTGAACATTATCGGGATGGATCAGCCCCGCTTCAAGACTTTCCGCCGCCGAGGATGAGGCCGATGCGCTTGAAATGGCTGACCGGGAACAGCCGCGTCATCCAGTCGATGAAGCGCGCGTCGGCGCCGATCAGCACGCGGTGCCGGCGCCGTTCCATGCCGCGGATGATCGTCTCGGCCGCCTCGGCGGGCGTGGTGCGCGCCGCCTTCTCGAACTCGTCGCCCGAATCGAGCGCGTTGGTGCGCCCGTCCATGCCCTTGATGAACTTGGCGTTGCGCGCGACGTTGGTCTTGATGCCGCCCGGGTGCACGCGGATCACGGTGATGTGCGGATCGGTCTCGCCGAGCTCGAGATACAGCGCCTCGGTCAGCCCGCGCACCGCGTACTTGGAGGCGTTGTAGGCGGACTGGGTCGGATAGCCCATCATGCCGAACACCGACGAGATGTTCACCAGCCACGCATCGGCGGACTTGCGAAGATGCGGGATGACGTGGCGGCAGCCGTTCACGACCGCGCCGAAATTCACGGCCATCACCCGGTCGAAATCTTCCCTGGGCGTATCGGCGAACGGCGCCACCACCGAAAGCCCGGCGTTGTTGATGATGCCGTCGAGCCCGCCGAATTCGGCCACGGCTGCGTCGATCCAGCTTTTCAGCGCCTCGTCGTCCGTCACGTCGAACGCGGCGGTCGTGTGCGGATAATTGCCGAGCAGCCGCGATGTTTCGGCAAGCCCCGCTGCATCCTTGTCGGAAAGCGCGAGCCTCGCGCCGCGCTTCGCAAGGCCCAGCGCCAGCGCGCGCCCGATGCCGCTTCCGGCGCCCGTCACCGCGATCGCCCGGCCTTCAAGGCTTTTCATGTCGTCCGCCTCCCTCTATCCCGCCTGCATGGTGCCGCGCGGAGCGCGGGGCGCACAGCTATGAATATGGTGGAAGAGTGCGATGGAAGACCGGAAGCCTGCGAAAGCCGAAAAGCCTGCGAAGCCCTATGAGGCGCCGAACCTGAAGGAAGAAGGCGGCCCTGCCGGTCCCGATCCCGTGCGCTACGGCGACTGGGAAAGAAAAGGCATCGCCGTCGATTTCTGACGGCGATGCCCATGTATGGAACGCAGGGCGTTCCGGGGGAGGAACTTACGCGCGCCTGCGCCGCCGCGCGGCGAGCGCACCCACGACGCCGAGACCGAACAGGCCGATCATGCCCGGCTCCGGCAGCCAGATCATGCGCAGGTCGCCCCGAAGCATCGCGTAGATCTCGTCGAGGTAGAACGACACGCGCGTGTCGCCCGACATCTCGCCGAAGCTGGAGTTGGTGCAGGCGTTCGACACCGGCGTGACGCCGACATCGACACCCGGCGCGTTCGAATCGGGGTCGATGAACCCCGGACCGCAGGCGCCGTCGAACACCGCACCCGTGATGCCGAACGACGTGATGCCGGCGATCAGACCGTCGATGAAGGTGGGGCCGCCTGAATCGCCGCCCGAGCTGTTCACCTCGGTACGCACGCCGTCGATGACGACGCCGGTGTCATGCGTGAAGCAGAACTCGAGGCCGCCGCAGAACATCCGGTCGACCGTGCCGAACACGTCGTTCTCGTCGAGCCCGCTGTCGAAGTCGAACAGCAGCACGCCGTCGCCGACATCCTCGAAGATGTCGCTGCCGAGCGCTTCGTAGATGTTGTTGCCCGCGCGCTTGTCGAAATCGTCGGCTGCGGGCGTCAGGCCGCGCGTGCCGGCCGTGCCCTCGCCCGTCGTGCCGAAGCCGACCTTGGTGTGAACCTGTCCGAGTTCGTCGCCACCGGTATAGACGCCGTAGATTTCCTCGCCGTTAGACGCCGATTTCTTGAGCTTGATAAAGGCGATGTCGTTCTCGGGGAAATTGAAGCCCGGATGCACCCAGTAGCTGAACGCTTCGTACTCGGCGTCGAAGGTCGACCCCGCGAGCCCGTTACCGGCGCCGGTGCGGAACCGGATGCGGTTGAGATCGGGCGCATCGACGCAGTGCGCCGCCGTGACGACGACATCCGCGGCGATGAACGTGCCGGTGCAGACGGTGATGAAGCCCGCCGCGTCCAGTTCATCGGTGTTCATGATGAGGCCGCCGACGCCCGAGTAGGCGCTTGCCCCCACCTTGAACTGCGGGTCGTTGACCTGGCTAAGGCTGGAAACCACCAGCTTCGGCTGCAACAGGGCCTTGTTGTCGGCCAGTGAAATCTTCGTGATTCCGCCGGCGAGCGCCGAGGACGAAGCGATGAGCCCCAGCGCGATCGCGCAAGGCCCGGCAAGACTGGATTTTTTCATTTTCCCACCCTGACACTAGAGACGCAGACCCCTCCCAGCAGGGGTACGCACGGCGTGCCGCGTGGCGGACACGCAGATGGGATCAGCCAAGCAAGGGCCGGGCCACCTCTGGCGGCGGCCGCGAAATCATATGGTTAACATTCCGGCCCGGAAACGTTGTTGTTCGATTGTAAAATATGGCGACAGGACGCTGCTGACAGGGCGCTCAGGCATCCTCGCTGCGCAGCGGCCGCGAAAGCAGCGCGGCGATCACCGTATCCACCGATGCGCTGCCGTCCAGCAGACTGCACACGGCGCGCGTGATCGGCATGTCGATGCCGAGCTCGTCCGCTGCGGCGTTCAGCACCGGCGCGGTGAACGCGCCTTCGGCGACGGTCAGGCGGTCGCTGAGCAATTCCCTCGCGCTCTTGCCCTCGCCGAGCCCGTGCCCGAGCGAGAAATTGCGCGACTGCGTCGAGGAACAGGTGAGCACCAGGTCGCCGAGCCCGGAGAGGCCGCGCATGGTTTCGGAGCGCGCGCCCTTGGCGATGCCGAAGCGCAGCATTTCCGCAAACCCCCGGCTGATCAGCGCCGCGCGGGCGTTCTCGCCGAGCCTCCGCCCGACGACGACGCCGCACGCGATGGCGAGCACGTTCTTGATCGCGCCGCCGACCTCCGCGCCGATCACGTCGTCCGTCCAGTAGGGGCGGAAGCGCGGCGCGGCGATACGCGCGATCAGCCAGTCGGCGAGCGTGCGGTCGGCGCACGCGAAGGTGATCGCGGTCGGCAGGCCCGTCGCCACCTCGCGCGCGAACGTCGGGCCGGAAAGCACGGCGAGCGGCGCTTCCGGCAGCACTTCGGCCGCGACCTCGCCGACAAGCCGCCGCGTCGCCGCCTCGATACCCTTGGCGCACAGCACGATCGGCGTATCCCGGTTCGGCACGCCGGCGAGCACCGTCCGCACGTGCTGCGCGGGCGCGACGACGAGCAGCATCCCGCAATCGCCGAGCGCACTGAGGTCGTTGGTCGCGACAACGGCTTCGGAAAGACGCACACCGGGAAGGAACAGCCGATTTTCGTGCGCGGTGTTGATGTCCTGCACCACCTCCGGCTCGCGTGCCCACAGCACCACGTCGCCGCCCGAGGCCGCGACTTCGGCCAGCGCCGTTCCCCACGCCCCGCCGCCGATGACTCCGACCTTCATGCCTTCACTCCCGCGCCGCGCACCGGTTCCGCCGCCGGGTCGAGCGGCCAGCGCGCACGCGCCGGCACGTCGAGCGCATCCGTGTGCCCGGCCCGCAACCGTTCGATCCCCGCCCATGCGATCATCGCGGCATTGTCCGTGCAGAGCGCGAGCGGCGGCGCCGTGAAGCCGAGGCCGCTTTCATCGGCGAGCCGCTGGAGCGCCGCCCGGATCGCGGCGTTCGCCGCGACGCCCCCCGCCACGACAAGCCGCGTCGCCTCCGGCATCCGTTCGAGCGCGCGCCGCGTCCGGTCGACGAGGCAGTCGACGACCGCCTGCTGGAAACTCGCCGCCAGATCGGGAACGGACGGCGGATTCGCACCTTCGGCGGCGCGCAGCACGGCGCTTTTCAGCCCCGCGAACGAGAAGTTGGAATCGCCGCTCCCCAGAAGCGGCCGCGGCAGCGGCACCGCCTTCGGATCGCCGTCCTTGGCCGCGCGCTCGACGGCAGGGCCGCCGGGAAAGCCGAGGCCGAGGATCTTCGCCACCTTGTCGAACGCCTCGCCCGCCGCATCGTCGATTGTCGTCGCGAGCCGCCGGTAGCGCCCGACGCCCTCCACGCCGAGCAGCTGGCAATGCCCGCCGGACGTCAGCAGCAGCAGATAGGGGAACTCCAGCGTCGGATCGGCGAGCCGCGCCGAAAGCGCATGGCCTTCGAGGTGGTTGACCGCGACGAGCGGCTTGCCGCTCGCCAGCGCCAGCGCCTTGCCGGTGACGAGCCCGACCATCACGCCGCCGATGAGGCCCGGCCCCGCCGTCGCGGCAACGGCATCGAGGTCGCCGAAGCCGATGCCCGCCTCCGCCATCACCGCCTCGACGAGCGGGGCCAGCCGGTCGACGTGCGCGCGCGCCGCGATCTCCGGCACGACGCCGCCATAGGGACGGTGCGCCTCCTCCTGTCCGGCGATGCGCTGGGCAAGGATGGTGCGGTTTGCGTCGACGAGTGCCGCCGCCGTTTCGTCGCAACTCGATTCAAGACCCAGAACAATCATGGCAGAACGATCATATTGTCTCCGCGCCCGTAACTAGATACGCCGCCCCCCATGCACAAGGCTGAGCCTCTGAAACTCGGAACCCGCGGGTCGCCGCTCGCGCTCGTCCAGGCGCGCGCCGCCGCCGCCGCGCTCGTCGCCGCGCACGGCTGGAGCGAGGACAGGATCGAGATCGTTCCCATCAAGACCACCGGCGACAAGGTGCAGGACCGCCCGCTCGCCGAGATCGGCGGCAAGGCGCTGTGGACGAAGGAACTCGACCGCGCGCTCATCGCGGGTGAGATCGACTTCGCCGTCCATTCCGCCAAGGACATGGAAAGCATCCGTCCCGAGGCCATCGCGCTCGCGGCGGCGCTGCCGCGCGCCGACGTGCGCGAGCGGATCATCGGCGTTCCCGGCCTCGACGCCCTGAAGCCACGGATGCGCGTCGGCACCACCTCGCCGCGCCGCGCCGCACAGCTTCTGGCGCGCGTTCCCGGCCTCGGCCTCGTGCCGTTCCGGGGCAATGTCGCGACGCGTCTTGCCCGCATCGAAGCCGGAGAGGCCGATGCGACGCTGCTCGCGAGCGCCGGGCTCGGGCGGCTCGGGATGCACGATGTCGGCACGCCGATACCGGTCGAGGCGATGCTCCCCGCGCCGGGGCAGGCGATCATCGCGATCGAGGCCCGCGCCGGCGACGACGCCGTGCTCGGCCGTCTCGCCGCGGTGAGCGACGCCGACGCGATGACGGCGCTCGTCGCCGAGCGCGCCTTCGCTGCGGCGCTCGGCGGCAGCTGCCACAGCCCGGTCGCCGCCTATGCCGAGCCGCACGGTGCGGGCTTCCGCCTTCGCGCCGAGATCCTCGGTCCGGACGGTCAGGAACGCATTGCAGGAGAAACGCACTTTTCGGATTCGGATGCGGCATCCGCCGCCGTAACGCTTGCAAAAACCCTTCTCAATCGGGCCTCGCCCGCCCTTCGGAGTCTCTTTGTCGCATGAGTCGTGTCCTGATTACCCGCCCGCAGCCCGGCGCTGCGGAAACCGCCGCCCGTCTCCGCGCGCTCGGCCACGAGCCCGTGGTCGTCCCGCTGTTCGAAGTGGCGGCGAGGGACTGGACCCCGCCCGCCGCGATGCCCGACGCCGTCATGCTGACGAGCGCCGCGGCCGCGCGCGAAGGCGGCGCGGCGACGGCGCCCTTTCTGGGGCTGCCCTGCTTCTGCGTGGGCGAGCGCACCGCCGCCGCCGCGCGCAGCGCCGGCTTCACCGACGTTCGCACGCCTGACGTCCGCGACGGCGGCGAGTTGCTCGTCGCCATCGCCGCGGCGGTCAAGGGCGACGTGCTGCACCTCAGCGGCCTCGAAATCGCGAGCTATGCGCCACCGCCCGGCCTGCGACTCGACCGGCGCATCGTCTATGGCGCCAGCTTCCACGGCTGGTCCGACGCGGAGCGCGCCGCGGCGCTCACGGCCGAGGTCGCGCTCGTCTATTCGCCGCGCGGCGGCGAGGCGCTTGCCGCCGCGCTCGGTGCGGGTCGCAGCGCCGTCCGGCTGGCCGCGATCAGCCGCAATGCGCTCGCCGCCGCGGGAGACGGCTGGGCCGCCCGCGCGGTCGCGGCCTTCCCGGACGAGGACGCGCTGTTTGCGGCGGCCGGGCTGTTGTGCGAGAAGCAGGCTGGTGAGGCACCGCTGACGAGGATCGGATGATCGACGACGAAACCCGCGAAGCGCCGCGCCCGCGAAGCGCCGTTCCCTGGGTGCTGGCGGCGGGGCTGCTGCTGTTCGCCGCCGGGCTGCTGCTCAGCCCCTGGTTCGAGACGAACGTGCGCACCCGTCTTCCCGGCGCGCTGCAACGCCCCGATGTCGAATCCATCGCCGCCCGCGTCGAGCGGGAGGCGGGAGCGATCACCGCGCTCGAAGCGCGCGTCTCGGCGCTCGAAGCGCGTCCGGCGGTGCCTGCGCCGCTCGGCGATGCCGCGGCGACGCCCCCGGCGCTCAACGATCCCGTCCCGCTCGCGCTCGGCGCCGGGCCGAATCCCGAGCGCCTCGCGCGGCTTGAGGCGCGCATCGAGGCGCTCGACCGGGGACAGGCGCAGGTATCGACGCGGCTCGACAATATTTCCGCCGAGCTCGCCGGGCTCAACGTCAAGATCGAGCAGGTCGGCGGCAACGCCGCCCGCTCCATCGAGGCCGCCGCCGCCAGCGCCGAGAAGGCGCGCGGCGTGCTGCTGGTGACGGCGGCGCGGCGCGCCGCCGAGCAAGGCCAGAGCCTCGCCGTGCTCGCCCCGGCGCTGCGCCGCCATTTCGCCGCCGCCGACGCCGATGCCGTCGAGCGGCTGCTGACCGCATCCCCCGGCGCGCCGACGCTCGCCGTGCTGCGCCGCCGTTTCGAGCAGATTCGCCCGCAGCTCGCGGAAAGCGCGGCACCCGAGCGGCAGGACACGCTCTGGCAGCAATTCAAGGCTGGCGTCGCCAGCCTCGTCCAGGTCCGCGAGAAAGGCGCCGCCGCCGCCCGCAGCGCCAACGAGGCGCGGCTTGCCGACATGGCGACGCGGCTCGCGCAGGGCGATGTCGCGGGCGCGCTGCTCGCCATGCAGCGGCTTCCGGCGCGCACGCAGCAGCTTGCCCGGCAGTGGCGCATCTCGGCGGAAGCCTATGCCAACACCTACGGCGCGCTCCAGCAGCTCGAAGCCTCCGTGCTGCTCGAAGACACCGACCTGCCGCTCACCGCGCCCGCGGCCGGGCAGCAGAAGCCGACGCAATCGCTGTAGACGCGCGCCCGCGACCCGGATTCCCGTGCGTAGATCAACCCGAGCCAAGACAGGCGGATGATGGAAGGCCTTATCGAACTGTTCCTGCAACCGGCCACGTGGGCGGCGCTGGTGACGCTGATCGCGATGGAAGTCGTGCTCGGCATCGACAATCTGGTCTTCATCTCGATCCTGACCAACAAGCTGCCGGACGGGCAGCGGGAAAAGGCGCGCCGCATCGGCATCAGCCTTGCCCTTCTGATGCGGCTCGGCTTGCTCGCGACGGTGGCTTTCATCGTCACGCTGGTGAAGCCGGTGATCGAGCTGTTCGGGCAGGCGTTCTCCTGGCGCGACATCATCCTCATCGCGGGCGGCCTGTTCCTCGTCTGGAAGGCGACCAAGGAAATCCATCACAACGTCGATCCGGCCCCGAACGAGGACGTTTTCAATACCGGGCAGGCGGTGATGTCCTTCGGCGCCGCGATCACGCAGATCATCATCCTCGATCTCGTCTTCTCGATCGATTCGATCATCACGGCCGTCGGCATGACGGATCACGTGCCGATCATGGTCGTCGCCGTGATCGTCGCGGTCTTCTGCATGTTGCTCGCCGCGACGCCGCTCGCCGACTTCATCGAGGCGAACCCGACGGTGGTGATGCTCGCGCTCGGCTTCCTGCTGATGATCGGCATGACGCTGATCGCCGAGGGCTTCGGGACGCACGTGCCGAAGGGATATGTTTACGCCGCGATGGCCTTCTCCGTCCTGGTCGAGGTCCTCAACATCATGTCACGCCGGGCGAAGCGCCGCCGCGAAGGGAAAGACAATTGACCGCGTATCTCCACAAGGGCGACCTGCCCGCAGACGTGCTCGCACCCGGTGCCATCGCCGTGGACTGCGAGGCGATGGGCCTCAACCAGCTCCGCGACCGGCTCTGCGTCGTGCAGCTTTCGGACGGCGGCGGCGACGAGCATCTCGTGCAGTTCCCGATCGGGCAATATGACGCGCCCAACCTGAAGGCGGTGCTCGCCGATCCCGCACGGCTCAAGATCCTGCACTTCGCGCGCTTCGACGTCGCGCTCATCCTGCAGTATCTCGGCGTCGTCATGGCCCCGGTGTGGTGCACCAAGATCGCCTCGAAGCTCGTGCGCACCTACACCGACCGCCACGGCCTCAAGGACCTCGCGCGCGAGGTGCTCGGCGCGGACATCTCCAAGCAGCAGCAGTCGTCGGACTGGGGCGCCGACACGCTCAGCGAGGCGCAGATCGAATACGCCGCGTCCGACGTGCGCTACCTGCACCGCATCAAGGCGATCCTCGAGGAACGGCTGGAGCGCGAGGGGCGCACGGCGCTCGCCGAGGCCTGCTTCGGCTTCCTGCCGACGCGCGCCGCGCTCGACCTTGCCGGCTGGGCCGACAAGGACATCTTCAGCCACGAGAGCTGAGCCGCAAGCGATGACGCAGGCCGCCGACGATCTTGCCAGCGACCGCCGCCGCTGGGCAATGCCGGGCAGCGCGTGGGACCGGCAGGTCGCCATCCTGAAGCGCCTGCTGCCGGCGACCGCCGCGGTGATCCTGCTCGCCTGCCTCGTCTGGCCGCTCACCGCGCAGCAGGAGTTCAGCTTCATCCTCTCGCGCGACGGGGTGGAGAAAGCCGGCGAGCGGCTGCGCATGGAAGCGCCGATGTACCGCGGCGAGGACAGCCGGGGCCGCCCGTTCAGCATCCTCGCCGACGAGGCCGTGCAGCGCACCTCGAACACGCCGGTCGTCGAGCTGAAGCGCATCGAGGCGCGCCTGACGATGGAAGAGGGCATCGCCACGGTGACCGCGCCGAGCGGACGCTACGACCTCGAAGCGGAAAAGCTCAACGTGCTCGGCCCGGTCGTCTTCCACCGCCCGGACGGGTTCGCGCTGCAAACCGGCGACGTCGCCGTGGACCTGCCGACGCGCAAGGTGGAAAGCGTCGGGCGCGTCAGCGGCCAGATGCCGCTCGGCTCGTTTTCCGCCTCCCGGCTCGACGCCGACATCGAAACGCGCGTTGTCACCTTGTCAGGCGGCGTGAAAATGCGGATTACGCAGCGATGATCCGCGCCCCCCTTCTCCTCGCTGCCGCCGCAGCGCTCACGCTTCCCCTTGCCGCCTCGGCGCAGAGCGGTTTCGGCAGCTCGGCGCTCAAGGGCCACGACACGCGCGCGCCCATCGACATCGACGCCGCGCGCATCGAGGTGCGGGACCGCGATTCGCAGGCGATCTTTTCAGGCGCGGTGCGCGTCGTGCAGGGCAACATGACGCTGAACGCGGCGGCGATGCGCGTGTTCTACGAAAACGCCGCGGGCGGGAACCTCGCGATCAACCGCCTCGACGCCGAAGGCAGCGTCCAGCTCGTGAGCCCGAGCGAGCGGGTCAGCGCCCGCCTCGGCATCTACGACGTCGAGACCCGCCAGATCACCTTCGTCGGCGGCGTCGTGCTCAACCGCGGCGACAGCGTGCTGCGCGGCGACCGGCTGGTCATCGACCTCGAAAACGGCCGTTCCACCCTCGACGGCTCGGCAAGTTCGACCGATACCGGCACCCGCGTCACCGGCCGCTTCGTGGTGCCGCCGCGCGATACGCAGTAAGCCGCCTGCGGCATTTCTGCACCGCCCGCACGGTCCTTTTGCGCCGTTTCGTCCCGTTCGGCTTGCATTGCCGAAACCGACCATGCACAAATTGCGCCAACTGGCCGCCGAGCGGCCAGTTCCTGCATTTGTCGTTAAGTATTCGTGAGGTAGAAAGCCCGACATGAGCGAAATCATGACGATGGAGCGCGAGACTCCCGCGGTCGACACCGATCGCGGGCTCGCGGTCGTGTCCATCGGCAAGCGTTACGACAAGCGCGTCGTGCTGCGCGATGTGTCGCTCGGCGTGCGGCGCGGCGAGGTCGTCGGCCTGCTGGGGCCGAACGGCGCGGGCAAGACCACCTGCTTCTATTCGATCATGGGCCTTGTGATGCCCGATTCGGGGCGCATCCTCCTCGACGGCATCGACATCACCGGGCTTCCCATGTACCGGCGGGCCGCGCTCGGCCTCGGTTACCTGCCGCAGGAGACCTCGATCTTCCGCGGCATGACCGTGGAGGACAACATCCGCGCCGTTCTCGAAATCTCCGAGCCGGATCCGGCGGCGCGAACGGCGCGTCTCGACCAGTTGCTCGGCGAGTTCTCGATCACGCGCCTGCGCAGCGCACCGGCCATGTCGCTCTCGGGCGGCGAGCGGCGGCGCTGCGAGATCGCCCGCGCGCTTGCGGCGAACCCGTCGATCATGCTGCTCGACGAGCCGTTCGCGGGCATCGACCCCATCTCGATCGCCGACATCCGCAACCTCGTCTCCCACCTCAAGGACCGCAACATCGGCGTGCTCATCACCGACCACAACGTCCGCGAGACGCTGGAGATCGTGGACCGCGCCTGCATCATCTACGACGGCCGCGTGCTGTTCGAAGGCACGCCCGAGGCGCTCGTCGCCGACGAAACGGTGCGCAAGGTCTACCTCGGCGAGGGCTTCAGCCTCTAGCGTCATGGCGATCGGTCCGCGTCTTGATCTGAGGCATTCGCAGCAGCTGGTGATGACCCCCCAGCTACAGCAGGCGATCAAGCTGCTGGCGCTGTCGAACCTCGAACTCGAAAGCTACATCAACGGCGAGCTGGAACGGAACCCGCTGCTCGAGGCCGCCGGAGAAACCCCCGCCGAACCGGGCGCCTTCGATGCGCCCGAGCCCGCCGACATGCCGGAGGCGCTGCCCGACGACTGGACTGCACCCGACCCCAGCGGCGCGGACCAGCTGATCGCGGCAGGTGGCGGCGATGCCGATGCGCCGCTCGACGTCGATCACGCCGCCGAGACCTTCCACCACGACTGTGCGAGCGACATGCCCGCCCCCGGCACCGGCGGCCTCGACGGCAGCCTCAGCGTCGCCGGCCCCGCCGTCGCGGGCGCGGGCGGCGGCGAGGACGCGGAAAGCTTCGACGCCACGCTCGCCGCCGAGCTGTCGCTGCACGACACGCTGCTCGCCCAGCTCGCGGGGATGGACGGCGTCCAGCAGATCGTCGCCCGTCACATCATCGACCTCATCGACGAAAGCGGCTACTTCACCGGCGACCTCAATGACATCGGCGCGCGTCTCCAGATCCCCACCGCCGATGTCGAGGCGGTGCTGAAGATCGTCCACACCTTCGAGCCGACCGGCGTCGGCGCGCGCTCGCTCGGCGAATGCCTCGCGCTGCAGGCGATGGAGGCGGACCGCTACGACCCCGCGATGGCGGCGCTGCTCTCCAACCTCGACCTGCTCGCGCGCGGCGAGATGGCGACGCTACGCCGCCTCTGCGGCGTCGATGCCGAGGACCTCGCCGACATGATCGCCGAGCTGCGCGGCTACAATCCGAAGCCCGGCCTCGCCTACGGCGGCGAGCGGCCGCAGCCGATCATGCCCGACATCTTCGTCGCGCGCACCGCGTCGGGCGGCTGGGCGGTCGAGATCAACGCCGCGACGCTGCCGCGCCTCCTCGTCAACCGCAGCTATTACGCGGAGCTTTCGGGCGCGGGCGGCAAGGCGGCGAAGAGCTTCCTGTCGGACTGCCTGCAATCCGCGAACTGGCTGATCAAGGCGCTCGACCAGCGCCAGCGCACGATCATCAAGGTGGCGACCGAGCTCGTCCGCCAGCAGGAGGCGTTCTTCATCCACGGTGTCCAGCACCTGAAGCCCTTGAACCTCCGCGCCATCGCCGACGCGATCGGGATGCACGAATCGACGGTGAGCCGCGTCACCTCGAACAAGTACCTGTCGTGCGAGCGCGGCCTGTTCGAGCTGAAATATTTCTTCACCTCGGCGATTCAGGCCGCGGACGGCGGCGACGCCGTCTCCGCCGAGGCCGTGAAGACGAAGATCCGCGAGTTCATCGACGGCGAGCGCGGCGGCAAGATCCTGTCCGACGACAAGCTCGTGGAGTTGCTCAACGCCGCCGGTTTCGACATCGCCCGCCGCACCGTCGCGAAATACCGCGAGGCGATGGGCATCGGCTCCTCGGTCGAACGCCGCCGCGCCGCCGCGATCCAGAGCGCCGCTGCGTAGGCCGCCTTGCTCCCCTCCCCTTCAGGGGAGGGGCTTTTCCCGCCTCAGTCCCGCAGCAGCTCGTTGATTCCCGTCTTGCTCCGCGTCTGCGCGTCCACGCGCTTCACGATCACCGCGCAGTAGAGCCCCGGTCCGCCGTCCGCGCCCGGCAGCGTGCCCGGCACCACCACCGAGTAGGCAGGCACCCGCCCGCGCGTCACCTCGCCGGTGGCGCGGTCGACGATCTTCGTGGAAGCGCCGAGGTAGACGCCCATGGAGAGCACCGCGCCCTCCTCCACCACCACGCCCTCGGCGACCTCGCTGCGCGCGCCGATGAAGCAGTTGTCCTCGATGATGACCGGCCCGGCCTGAAGCGGCTCAAGCACGCCGCCGATGCCCGCGCCGCCCGAGATGTGCACGCCCTTGCCGATCTGCGCGCAGCTGCCGACCGTCGCCCACGTGTCGACCATCGTGCCCTCGCCCACGTAGGCGCCGATGTTGACGAAGCTCGGCATCAGCACCGCGCCCTTGGCGATGTAGGCGCCGCGCCGCGCCGTCGCGCCCGGTACGACGCGGAAGCCCGCAGCGCGGAAGCGGTTCTCGCCCCAGCCTGCGAACTTGGAGGGCACCTTGTCGAACGCCGGCGCCCCGCCCGCGCCGCCTTCGACGACGGCGTTGTCGTTGAGCCGGAACGACAGCAGCACCGCCTTCTTCAGCCATTGGTTGACGCGCCATTCGCCGTCCACCTTCTCGGCGACGCGGTACGTGCCCGCGTCCAGCCCCTCGATCGCCGCCTCCACGGCGTCGCGCACCGCGCCCGTGGTGGAAAGCCCGAGCCCCTCGCGCTCTTCCCAGGCCCCATTGATCGTGCCTTCGATGATGGCGGCGAGATCGGTCATGCGTTTATCCCTGTATTGGTGGTCGTCGTAATGGAATGAAGCCAGTCGCCGACATCGGCGATCCGGTGGTCGATGCTGGCGTGGTCGGCCTGATAGCCGCCGCTCTCGGCGCCGTTGTCGGCCCACACCGTGGTCATGCCCAGCGCCTTCGCGGGCACGAGGTTGCGCGCCATGTCCTCCACGAACAGCGCGGCTTCCGGGCGGATGCCGTGCGCCGCGCAGAAGCCGCGATAGGCGTTCGGATCTGGTTTCGGTCGATAGTCCATGGCGTGAATGTCGTAGACCGCCTCGAACACGCTGCCGAGGCCGAGCCTGTCGAGCACCTTCTCGGCATAGGCGGTATCGGCGTTGGTGAACACGAGCTTGCGGCCCGGCAGCTTCGCGAATGCGTCCGCCATGCGGCTGTCCGCCTCCAGCACGCCCATGTCGATGTCGTGCACGAAGCTCAGGAAGTCGGCGGGCGCGACGCCGTGCCCGTCCATCAGGCCGCGCAGCGTCGTGCCGTGGTCGTGGAAGAAGCGCTTCTGCACGCGCCGCGCTTCCACGGCGTCGCAGCCGATCAGCCGCATGATGAACGCGCCCATGCGCGCGTCGATCTGCGCGAACAGGTTCGCGCGCGGCGGATAGAGCGTGTTGTCGAGATCGAAAATCCACGTCTCGATGTGGCCGAAGGCGTCCATGCCGGGGGTCATGGCGGCGAGCGGCGGATTTCGCAAGCATTTGGTAATGCGTTTCGGCGACCATTCTGCCATCAGGGGCATGACAGGAACTTCAGGGGAGTGTGGGCGAAGATGCGCCGACGCGCAGGTACGCAACATCGCGGGTTCGCCGCCGTTTCGACGCTCTGCCTTGCCGCCCTTCTCGCCGCGTGCGGCGGTGGCGGCGGCACGCGCCCCGTGACGCCGGGTACGGTGACGCCGCCCCCGACCCCGACGCCGACCCCCACGCCGACCCCGCCGCCCGTTTACGACACGGCCGAATACCGGCGCTCCGACGCCGCGGCGTCGGCAGGCGCGATCGCCGCCTATGAAGCCGGCGCGACCGGCGCGGGCGTGAAGATCGCGGTGATCGACAGCGGGGTCGACATCCACAGCGCCGAGTTCGCGGGCCGCATCGACCCGGCCAGCCGCGACGTCGCGGGCGCGCGCGGCATCGACGACACCAACGGCCCCGGGACTTCTGTTTCCGCCATTGCGCTCGCCGCCAAGAACGACCGCGAGATTCACGGTCTCGCCTTCGATGCGACGCTGATCGCGCTCAGGACCGACACGCCCGGCACCTGCTCATCGAGCACCGGCTGCTCCCATTCCGACAACAACATCGCCGCCGCCATCGACACGGCGGTTGCGGCGGGCGCACGCGTCATCAATATGTCGCTCGGCGGCGAGGCGCCCAATTCGCGCCTGCGCGCCGCGATCGCGAACGCTGCGGCGGCGGGCGTCATCATCGTCATCTCGGCGGGCAACGACAGCCGCGCGAACCCCGATCCCTTCGCGCGGATCGCCGCCGACCCGTCCGCGCGCGGCCGTGTCATCATCGCGGGCTCGGTGAACGACCGGGACGCGCTTTCGGATTTCAGCAACCGCGCGGGCAGCTTCGCCGCCTACTATCTGGCGACGCTCGGCGAGAGCGTGCGCAGCTTCGATCACACGGGCACGCCGTACCTGTTCAGCGGCACCTCCTATGCCGCCCCCGGCATCTCCGGGGCCGTGGCGCTGCTTGCGGACGCGTTCCCCGGCCTGACCGCGGACCAGATCATCGACATCCTGTTCCGCACGGCGCGCGACGCGGGCGCGCTCGGTGACGACGCTGTCTTCGGCCAGGGCATCCTCGATCTGATCCGCGCCTTCTCGCCGATCGGCGGCACGTCGCTTCCCGGCAGCGCCACGCCCGTCACCGGCGAGGCGGGGTCGCTCGCCGTGCTCGGCGGCGCGCTCGGCGACGGCGGCGCTCTTGCCGGCGCGCTTTCCGATGTCGTGGTGCTCGACAGCTACGGCCGCGCCTACGTCGCCGATCTCGGCGCGGGCGTCTCGCGCATCGCGCCCGTCCCGCGCCTCGCCGCCGCGCTCCAGACCAACACCGAGGAGGCGCGCGACGCGTTCGGCATCGCCGGCTACAGCCTGTCGTGGAACGCCGCCGTCAGCACGCGGCCGTGGCTCGGCCTCGCGCAGGCGGGCGGCCTCGACGCCCGCGCCGACGCGGACGCGCGCGTCACGCGCGGCTTCGTCACCGGCAGCGTCGTGCCCGGCACCGGCGTCGGCTTCGCGGCGGGCTACGGCGCGGACGACCTGCTCGCGAACATGGCGGGCACGCGCGCGCCCGGCTCCCGTTTCATCGCGAGCGGCGATGCGCTGCGCGATGACGGCGTCTCCGTCGCGGGCACGCGCGCCGCGGCGATCAGCCAGCGCCTCGGCGGCTGGACCTTCGGCATGGCGGCGGGCACGGGCGACACTACGTCGCTGCGCCCCGGCAGCGCATGGGACCGCCGCCGCGATGCGGACGCCGTGCAGTTGTTCGCGGCCAGCGCATCCCGCCGCATCGGCGCGTCCGACGTCACCGTCACGTGGAGCCGTCTCGACGAGAGCGGCAGCATCCTCGGCGCGGAAGGCTCGGCGGCGCTCGGGTTGACGCGCGCGTCGAGCGATTTCCTCGGTCTCGACTGGACGATGGATGCCGGGCGCGGCTGGCGGATCGCGGCGCAGGCGCGCGGCGGCCTGACCCGTCTCGACGTCGCCTCCGGCGGCCTCGTCTCCGGTGCCGACGCGCTCCGCAGCTTCGCCTTCGCGTTCGACGTCACGAGGTCCGGCCTGTTCGCGCGCGGCGATCAGGTCTCCGTGCGGATCGCGCAGCCGCTGCGCGTGGAAGGCGGCGCGCTCCGGGTCGATATTCCGACGAGCTACGACTACGAGACGGAAACCGCCGGCTACACCCGCCGCACCTTCACGCTCGCGCCCTCCGGCCGCGAGATCAGCGTGGAGGCCGCGTGGTCCTTGCCCCTCGCGGGCCTCGGCCACCTCGACACGAACATCTTCTGGCGCCGCGATCCCGGCCACATCGCGGCGCTCGACGACGACGTCGGCGCGGCCCTGCGCCTCACGGCACGATTCTAGCGCTGCGCTGAAACCGCATCGAGGCGGCGCACCGCCCCGTGCGCGAGCCGCACGACCTCATCGTCGAACTCCGCCACGGTCGAAAGCCGCGTGCCGCATTCGGTGCAGACGATCCAGTCGCGCTCGGCGGGCCGGTCCGACATCGCGAAGTCCGCGCCGCCGCAGTTCTCGCATTTCAGGCTGACCCTGATGCCTCCAGTCATGGCTGATCTCCCCGGTTCCATGCTTTTGACGCAAAGCTATCGGGCTGGCGGGGGAAGTCGAGTCGTCTTGTGCGGGAATCCGCAGCCTTGAAAAACAGAGGGCCGGCATCCTCCGGAGAGGACGCCGGCCCCGGCGCGCGTTCGGGCTCATCTTCCGACGGGGGGATCGGAAACGGCGCCCCACGCACTCTCAGGCAAGCGGATCGGACTGGGACCGATCAGCTGTCGCCGCGCTCCGTGCGACGTTCCGCACGCATCGCCTCGCGCGCAGCCTTGCGCTCCTCGGGGCTCAGCGTACCGTCCTTGTTCGTGTCGGCGGCGTCGAACCGGGCGAGCGGCTTCGCCTTCGCCTCGGCAAGCGTCACGCGGCCGTCCTTGTTGGCATCCGCGGTTTCGATCCACTTGCCGCCGAAACCGCCGCCGAAACTGCCGACGCCACCCCAGCCGTGCCCGCCACGGTGCATCATGCGGTGGCCCTTGCGGCCGTCCCGGTCGCCCTTCATCCACGCGCCGCGGTCCTTGCCGTCGGCCGAAGCGGTTTCCCGGCGCTCCTTCCACTTGGCCTTCATCCCGGCGTGGTGCGAATCCCACTCCTGCCGACTCACCTGCCCGTTCTTGTCCACGTCCATCGACTCGAACATGCGCGTGCGCGCCTCGGTCATCTTCTTCTCGCCTTCGGCGCGGCGGGCCTCGGCGTGCGCCTTGATCTCGGCCTCGGTGACGGCGCCATCCTTGTTGGCGTCGATCGCGGCGAAGCGCTCGGCGATCTTCTTCTCGAGGTCCGCGCGCGTCTGCGGCGCGTTCCAGTGCGCGGCCTTTTCAGACGAAGGCGGGGCGGCGGTCTGGGCGATCGCGGGCAGCGCCATCAGGGCCACTGCCGAAGCGCCGATCATCAGGTATTTCGTCACGTCTTTCACTCCGTATCGTCCATGCGATTACCTGCCTATACGCACGGCGCGCTGACTCTCCCTTGAATAAGCCGTTCATCAATGCGAAGGGCGCGCGCGTACTCACAGGTTTTTCGCGAAAGGTGCGGGTGGATGTCTGAAATCAAGCGCGTGGTTCTGGCCTTCTCGGGCGGTCTCGACACGAGCGTCATCCTGAAATGGCTCCAGCAGACATACGCCTGCGAGGTCGTCACCTTCACCGCCGATCTCGGCCAGGGCGAGGAGCTCGGGCCGGCGCGCGCCAAGGCGGAGCTGATGGGCGTCCGCCCCGAGCACATCTTCATCGACGACCTGCGCGAGGAATTCGTGAAGGACTACGTGTTCCCGATGATGCGCGCGAACGCGCTCTACGAAGGGCTGTACCTTCTCGGCACCTCGATCGCCCGGCCGCTGATCGCGAAGCGCCAGATCGAGATCGCGCGGCAGGTCGGCGCCGACGCCGTCTCCCACGGCGCGACCGGCAAGGGCAACGATCAGGTCCGCTTCGAGCTCGGCTATTACGGCCTCAACCCCGACATCAAGGTGATCGCGCCGTGGCGCGAGTGGGACCTCACCAGCCGCACCCGCCTCATCGAGTTCGCCGAGGCGCACCAGATCCCGGTGGCGAAGGACAAGCGCGGCGAGGCGCCCTTCTCCACCGACGCGAACCTCCTCCATACCTCGTCCGAAGGCAAGGTGCTCGAGGACCCGTGGCAGGAGGTGCCCGACTACGTCTACTCGCGTACCGTGAACCCCGAGGACGCACCCGACGCGCCCGAGTACATCACCATCGACTTCGAGCGCGGCGACGGCGTCGCGCTGAACGGCGAGGGGCTGAGCCCGGCGACGCTCCTTGAAAAGCTCAACGACCTCGGCCGCAAGCACGGCATCGGCCGCGTCGACCTCGTCGAGAACCGCTTCGTCGGCATGAA
>JACFNY010000412.1 GCA_019454625.1 Sphingomonadaceae bacterium | reverse complement strand
GGCGCGACAGGCGAGACGGGTAGTGGAAAGCGCTGTCGGGTGGCGGGCCCCAAGTTCAGGCCGCCTATTTTTCCTGCGCGCGCGCGACCGCGGCCTTGCGGCTGGAAACGCCGAGCTTGGCGTAGATCTTCTTCAGGTGAAACTTGATCGTGTTCTCGGTGAGCCCGAGACGCCGGGCGATCAGCTTGTTCGATGCGCCGTCGGCGAGGTGGGCGACGATCTCCGACTCGCGGTCGTTCAGCGCATCGGGCGAGAGATATTGCGGCTTGGCCTTAAGCGCGCGCAGGATCGTCTCGGCATGGTGCTGCTCAAGCGGGGACGCATCGCGCTTCGCGACGCGCTCGACGATCACCCGGACGGCGCTTCCCTCCTCGACGAACGGGGACAGGATTTCCTCCGCGAAGGCGTGATGCACGGCCGCCGCCATCGCCTCGTCGGCGCCGGCCTCGTCGCCGAGCCGGTCGCGCACGAGCGACAGCAGGACATATCCCTTCACCATCGTGACGAGACGTTCCCCCGTTCGCCCCTCCTCGATCATCGCACGCGCGTTGTCCCCCGCCGCAGCAACGCGACCGCGCGCAAGATCGACGAGAATCCGCGCCTGCATCGCAAGGTCGCGCGTCCGCCACGGAACATGGTCCGCATCGACGGAGAGCGTCCGCACGATCGCCTCCGCGCCGTCGATGCCGCCGCTGCGAAAACGGTAGATCGCCTCCAGCGCCTTCAGCAGGTCCTCGACGCAAAGCAGGCCCTGATTGCCGAGCCGCGCCCGCAGCTCGGCGATCACCCGAAGCGCGGCGTGAAGCCCGCTGCGGCGCCACGCGACATCGGCGACGACCGGCCAAGACACGGCGTACTGGTCGTACCACGCCTCACCCGCGCCGAACTGGTCGAAGGCGACGCGCATGAGATCGGCCGCGCTTTCGCGGTAGTGGCGCAGATAGTCCGCCGCCGCGATCGCCATGCGCGCCGTCGCCGTCACCGTCGGCTCCATGCCGCCGGGGGCCCGGCGCCTCAGCCGCGTCGCGGCGAGCTCCGCGGCGGCCCTCAGCGAACCGTGCGCCAGCGCGACGAGCATGTCGTGCGTCATCAGGTGCTGTTCGGCGAAGGGCAGCATCCCGAGCGCCTGATACGTCTCGCGCGTGCGGACCACGGACTGGTGCGCCGCCCGCAGGTCGCCCCGCAGCTGGTACATCACGATCATCGTGTTCTCGCACCACGCCCAGAACAGCGGCATGTCGGGCGCGAGCGCGCGCACCTTCTCGACCTCCGCCTCGCGCGTGGCGGCGATGCCGCTCACGTAGCAATCGAACAGGAGGTTGAGCGCATGGCCTTCGAGCTCGAGCTGCTTTCCGTGCCCGGTGGGATCGTTCAGGAAGCCGCCGGTGCTCTCGCGGATACGGCGCAGCCAGTTGCTCGCCTCGCCGAAATACCCCGCCTTGAAGTGCGCCAGCGCCGCCATCAACTGCAGGCGCGGCTGCGCTTCCAGAACCTCGTGGGGCGTTTCGCGCAGGATCGCGCGAAGCTCGCCCGCGCCGTAGGTGAGGAAGATCAGGATGAACGGAATGCCGCCCAGCGTTTCCACCATCGTGGCGCGGTCGCCGGCGAGATCGTAGTGCCGCACCGAGGCGGCGTAGCGCTGCTGCTGCCAGAGCCAGTCGGCGGCGCGCCGGTGGAGCCGCGCGGCGTGATCCGGGCTGCGACCCAAGCGGGCCTGCGCATAGTCCGACAGCAGCGGGTGCAGTCGCCACGCCGGTTCGCCCTCCGATTCCGTGCGCTGGACGAGGGTCGGCAGCTCCGCCTCCACCTCCTCGAGCAGCGCCGCGCTGTCGCGCCGGTCCCGCACGTGGTCGGCAAGGCTCGCCTCGACATAATCGAACGGCGACAGATCGGTGAGCAGCGTCTGGCAATGCTCGGGCAGCATGGCGAACACCTGCTCGGCGAGATAGTCGGCGACCTCGTCGACCTGCCCGCTGAAACGCGGCACGCGCGCGGAGACGCCCATCCGGCCCCGCCAGAGGCGATAGAGCTGGACG
>JACFNY010000411.1 GCA_019454625.1 Sphingomonadaceae bacterium | reverse complement strand
ACCACGCCCCGCAGCGCCCGTTGTCGCGGCTGAGCCGGCGCTTCCGCCGGAACCTCGGCGGGGGCCGCTTCATTGTTGTTCGCGGTGCGGACACCGGCCGGATACGGCGCCTCGCCCGGACGCGCCACCTTCACGGCGTCGCGGACCTCGAGCCAGCCGCCCTTGTGACCGGGGACCGAACCCTTGACGAAGATGAGGCCGCGCGCCGCATCGGTGCCGACGACCTCGAGGTTCTGCTGCGTGCGGTTGCGGGCGCCCATGTGGCCGGCCATCTTCTTGTTCTTGAAGACCTTGCCGGGATCCTGGCGGTTACCGGTCGAACCGTGCGAGCGGTGCGAGACCGAAACGCCGTGCGTGGCGCGCAGACCGCCGAAGCCCCAACGCTTCATGGCGCCGGCGAAGCCCTTGCCCTGCGTGGAGCCGGTGATGTCGACGTACTGGCCAGCGACGAAATGGTCGGCCGAAAGCTCGGCGCCCACGTCGACGAGCGCGTCTTCGGCAACGCGGAATTCCACCACCTGCGCCTTCGGCTCCACCTCGGCCTTGCCGAAGTGGCCGCGCTGCGGCTTGGCGACGTTCTTGGCCTTCGCGGTGCCGGCGCCGAGCTGGAGCGCGACATAACCGTCGCGGTCCGCCGTGCGCTGCGCGACGACCTGGCAACCTTCGAGGCTGAGCACCGTCACGGGAACGTGGCGGCCATCATCCTTGAACAATCGGGTCATTCCGACCTTTTTTGCGATCACGCCAGTGCGCATGATCCTGTTCCTTCCTCTTCAGAGGCCCGCCCCGTGAGGCGGGCTTGAGCTACAACGTCAGGCTAGGCCTGCAACTTGATCTCGACATCCACACCCGCGGCGAGGTCGAGCTTCATCAGCGCGTCCACCGTCTGCGGCGTCGGCTGGACGATGTCCAGCAGGCGCTTGTAGGTGCGGACCTCGAACTGCTCGCGCGACTTCTTGTCGACGTGCGGCGAGCGGTTCACGGTGAACTTCTCGATGCGCGTCGGCATCGGGATGGGTCCGCGCACCATCGCGCCCGTCCGCTTCGCCGTGTCGGCGATTTCGCCCGTCGCCTGATCGAGCACGCGGTGATCGAAGGCCTTGAGGCGGATGCGAATATTCTGCGTTTCCATGCGGGTACCCGTTCAAACCTTCATTCGGCCGACCAATTTCGGCCCTCTCAACCAACCGGCAAAAGCAAACCGGTCCGGCACTTGTCCGTGCCGGACCGGCGATATGCTTTCGCTTACTTCGTGATTTCCGCCACGACGCCCGAACCCACGGTGCGGCCGCCTTCGCGAATGGCAAAGCGGAGACCCTGGTCCATGGCGATCGGCGCAATCAGCTTCACACCGAGCTCGACGTTGTCGCCCGGCATCACCATCTCGGTGCCCTCGGGGAGGACGACCTCGCCGGTGACGTCGGTGGTGCGGAAGTAGAACTGCGGACGGTAGTTCGCGAAGAACGGCGTGTGACGGCCGCCCTCGTCCTTCGACAGCACGTAGACGCTGGCCTTGAACTCCGTGTGCGGGGTGATCGTGCCCGGCTTGCAGAGAACCTGGCCGCGCTCGACGTCCTCGCGCTTCGTGCCGCGCAGCAGCGCGCCGATGTTGTCGCCGGCCTGGCCCTGATCGAGCAGCTTGCGGAACATCTCGACGCCCGTGACGGTCGTCTTCGTCGTCGGACGGATGCCGACGATCTCGACTTCCTCACCGACCTTGACGATGCCCGTCTCGACACGGCCCGTCACGACGGTGCCGCGGCCCGAGATCGAGAACACGTCCTCGATCGGCATCAGGAACGCCTTGTCGAGCGGACGCGCCGGCTGCGGGATGAAATCGTCGACGGCCTTCATCAGCTCGATGATCGAGTTCTTGCCGATCTCGTCGTCGCGGCCTTCGAGCGCGGCGAGCGCCGAACCCTTGACGATCGGAATGTCGTCGCCCGGGAACTCGTACTTCGAGAGCAGCTCGCGGACCTCGAGCTCGACGAGCTCGAGCAGCTCGGGATCGTCGACCTGATCGACCTTGTTCATGTAG
>JACFNY010000004.1:15681-19692 GCA_019454625.1 Sphingomonadaceae bacterium | reverse complement strand
AGCGCGCCGATAGCGAGGTGCGCTGGCTGCGGCGCGTCGGCGCCTTCGCGCCCGCGATCGTGCCCGCCATCGTCGCCGAGGTGCCCGAAGAGCACCTCTTCGCGATGCGCTTCCTCGAACCCGCGCAGCACCCGGTGTGGAAGGACGAATTGATCGCCGGGCGCGCCGATCCGGCGTTCGCCGCGAAGGTCGGCGCCGCACTCGTCTCCATCCACGCGCATACCGCGAACGATCCGGCCATCGCGCGCGATTTCGATACGGGCGCGCTGTTCCATGCGCTGAGGGTCGAGCCGTTCCTGCTTTATGTCGCGCAGCATGACGCGGAGGTCGCGCCGCGCCTCAGCGCGCTCGCGGCCGATCTCGAAGCGCGCCGCGCCGCGCTCGTCCACGGCGACGTCAGCCCCAAGAACATCCTCGTCGGCCCCGGCGGCCCCGTGTTCCTCGATGCCGAGTGCGCGGTCTGCGGCGACCCGGCGTTCGACCTCGCCTTCTGCGCGACGCACCTGCTGCTGAAAGTGGTGTGGCTGAAGCCGGATGCTGCACCGCTCGCGGCGTCTGCCGCGGCGATGGCGGCGGCGTACCGCGCGGGCATCGACTGGGAGGATGCGGACGCGCTGATGCAGCGCGCGGGTGCGCTCACGGCGGCGCTGCTGCTTGCGCGCGTCGACGGCAAGTCGCCCGCGCCGTACCTCACCGACGAGGCGGATCGGACTGAAATCCGGAGCCGCGCGAAGCGCCTGCTCGCCGAACCGGCGTTGGACCTCGAACAGCTCATCGCCGGATGGCGGGAAGGACGGGAATGAACAGCGAGATCATCGCCATCAGGGGCCGCCAGCTCTGGGATTCGCGCGGCCGTCCCACGGTGGAGGCGGAGGTCGTGCTCGCGGGCGGCGCGGTCGGCCGCGCCATCGCGCCGGCGGGCGCGTCGCGCGGCGCGCACGAGGCGATCGACCTTCGCGACGGCGGCGAGGCCTTCGGCGGCATGGGCGTCGCCCGCGCCGTCGCCAATATCGTCGGCACGGTCGCGCCCGCGCTCGTCGGGCGCGATGCCGCCGATCAGGCCGCGATAGACGCCGCGCTCGTCGCGCTCGATGCCTCGCCGAACCGCGCCGAGATCGGCGCCAACGCGCTCGTCGCCGTGTCGATGGCGGTGCTGCACGCCGCCGCCGCAGCCGCGGGCGAGCCGGTATGGCGCTGGCTTTCGGGCGGCAGGCCGGTGCGGATTCCGCTGCCGGAGATCCAGATCTTCGGCGGCGGCGCGCACGCCGGGCGGCGCACCGACGTGCAGGACTTCATGGTGATGGCGCCCCGCGCGGGCTCGTTCCGCCGCGCCCTCGAGATCACCGACGCCGTGTACCGCGCGGCCGGGCGGCTGATGGCGGCGAAGGGCGCCATCGCGGGCGTCGCCGACGAGGGCGGCTGGTGGCCCAACTTCGATTCCAATGAAGACGCGCTCGATACGCTCACGAAAGCCATCGAGCAGGCGGGCTTCCGCCCCGGCGAGGACGTGTTCATCTCGCTCGACATCGCCGCGAACGAGCTCGGCGACGCGAACGGCTACCGCCTCGCGCTTGATGACAACCGGCTGTCGGGCGCGGAGATGGCGGACCTCGTCGTCGGCTGGGCGAAGCGCTACCCGATCCTCTCGATCGAGGACCCGGCCGGGCAGGATGATTTCGCCACGATGGCGGACGTGACGGGCCGTATCGGCGGCACCGTGCAGATCATCGGCGACGACGTGCTGGTCACGAACGCCGCGCGCGTCGAGACGGCGGCGGCGCACGGCGCGTGCAACGCCGCGCTCATCAAGGTCAACCAGGTCGGCACGGTGACGGAGGCGAAAGCCGCGCTCGATGCGGCGCGCGCGCACGGCTGGGGCACGATCGTCTCGGCGCGCTCGGGCGAGACCGAGGACGTGACCATCGCGCACCTCTCCGTGGGGTGGGACGCGGGCCAGCTCAAGGTCGGCTCGTTCACGCGCTCGGAGCGCATGGCGAAATGGAACGAGGTGCTGCGCATCGAGGAGGCGATGGGCGCAGGCGCGGCCTTCGCGGGGACGTCGGCGTTCGCTGCGCCGGTCGCGGCGAGGTTGACGGCATGAAGATCCTGCTCCATGCCCGCCCCAGCGCAGGCTTCCGCGCGCAGGTGGACGGCGTGTTCGGGGATGGCATCGCCATCGTCGACGAGGCCGACGACGCGCGCTTTCGCCGCGAGATGGCGGACACGGCGGCGCTGCTCCACGTGCTGACGCCGGTCAGGCCCGATCACATCGCGGGCGCGCCGAGGCTGAAGCTGATCCAGAAGCTCGGCGTCGGCGTGAACACCATCGCGCTCGATGCCGCGAAGGACGCGGGCGTCGCCGTCTGCAACATGCCCGGCGTCAACGCGCAGGCGGTCGCCGAGATGGCGCTGGCGCTGCTGTTCTCGGTGCTGCGCCGCACGCCCTATTTCGATGCGATCACGCGCGAAGGGAACGGCTGGGCGGCGGATTCCGCCGTGCTCGACGGCGTCGGCGAGGTCGCGGGGCGCACGGTCGGGCTGGTCGGCTTCGGGAACACCGCGGCCCGGCTGGCGCGCGCGTTCGAAGCGCTCGGCGCGCGCGTCGTCTACACGGCGCGCTCGGCGAAGGCGGACGTGCCGTATGCGTATCTGCCCCTCGCCGATCTGCTCGCCGAATCCGATGTCGTGTCGCTGCACGCGCCGCTCACGGAAGAAACGCAAGGCATGATCGGCCGCGCCGCGATCGCGGCGATGAAGCCGGGCGCGATCCTCGTCAACACGGCGCGCGGCGAGCTCGTGGACGAGGCCGCGCTCGCCGAGGCGCTCCGCTCCGGCCGCCTGCGCGGCGCGGGGCTCGACGTGTTCGCGGCGGAACCGGCGGGCGCGGACAACCCGCTGTTCGCGCTGCCGCAGGTGGTGGTCAGCCCGCATATCGCGTGGCTGACGCCCGAGACGCTGGGGCGCTGCCTCGTCATCGCCAAAGAGAATGTCCGCAGGCTCGCCGCCGGTGAGCCGCTTCTGAACAGGGTCGTCTGATGGCAGAGCCGCTTCCCGTCGTCCTCGCTTCCGGCCAGCTCCTCACGCGCGAGGTGTGGGCGCCGCAGATCGCGGCATGGTCGGCCGAGCGCGCGGTGATCGTCGCCGATCATGCGCGGGACGAGACGATCGCGGGCATGGCCCGGCGGCTGCTCGACGCCGCGCCCGAACGCTTCGCGCTCGCCGCGCACGCGATGGGCGGCTTCACCGCGTTCGAGGTGATGCGGCAGGCGCCGGAGCGCGTCGCGCGCCTCGCGCTGCTCGCGACGCTCGCCCCCGCCGACGGCCCGGCGCAGACGGCGCGGCGGCAGGGCTATATCGACCTCGTCGAGAAGGGGCATTTCGATCAGGTGGCGGAGGAGCGCATCCCGATGCTGCTCTCGCCCGCGCGCCGCGAAGACCCGGCGCTCGTCGCCGCCGTGCGCCGCATGGCGGCGGAAACGGGCGCGGAGACATTCCTGCGCCAGCAGCGCGCCATCATGTCCCGCGCCGACAGCCGCCCGTCGCTCTCGGAAATCCGCGTGCCGACCCTGATCCTCTGGGGCGATGCCGACGGCATCGCCACGCGCGCGCATCAGGACGAGATTGTCTCCGGCATAGCGGGCGCACGGCTCGTCGTGCTGCCGGGTGTCGGGCACCTCTCGACGCTGGAAGCGCCGGAGGCGGTGTCGAAAGCGGTCGGCGACTGGCTGCGCGAAGCCTGATCTGCAATCGGTCTGTTTCGGATTGCATCCCGGGCTGTGCCAAAACGGGCGCACGTCTATAACGACGGGGCTGAGTCGAGTGGTCGGGCCGGATTGCTGATTTCAGTCGTCGGGGTCCGCCGCCGGTCGCGGTTCGAGCCAACTGGCGATCCAGGTCGGCAAGAGCAAGCCGAACCCTTGAATCCCGAAGCCGAGATTGAACCAGTCCATGAACTGCGGGTGCCAAAGCCGTGGAACGCCTGCGCTCGCCATGTAGAAGCAGCCAAGCGAA
>JACFNY010000004.1:0-15671 GCA_019454625.1 Sphingomonadaceae bacterium | reverse complement strand
GACGCCCGAGGTGGCGTGCGCGCGAGCCTTCACCATGAGTTCGCGCTCATCCAGCGGTCGGTTAACGGTCGCCGTGAATCGGGGTCCCAAGGCGCGAAGAAAGGCGGCGGCGAGGATCGCGCCATAGAAGATCAGCCACCCGATCAGGAAATCGGCGGCAATCGCTATTCCGGCCCTGGCCATCAGCACGAAGCCCAGGATCATGGCCGCGACCACCAGTAGCGGCGCCCAGCGAAAGCTTCGCGGCGGCGTTTTCATAAAGATGATCTTGTCGAGCCGCGTCGCATGGACGAGGCGGTCCATTTTTTCGAGCAGGGTCATGAGGGTTGGTCTCCGGCCGCGGCGGCACGGCGTAATGTGTCTGCGACTGGTTCGAAGGGACGGAAGGAAAACAGAAGCTCGATCGGCACTTCGAAATAGACGGCGATCTTCATCGCGAGCTCGAGGCTGGGCTTGTAGTCGCCCCGCTCGAGATAGCCGATCGTCTGGTTGTTCACACCCACCGCCTCCGCGAGTTCGCGGCGGGACACGCCGCGTTCGGCTCGAAAGACAGCGATGCGGTTATATAAGTTTATCACAAAATCGTCTTGAATTGATAATGATATGTTGTGTTTATACAACAAAAAAGAAGCAAGTCAATGGACATTTGGCTAAGGCTGAGTGACATGCACTCGGGCGATCCGCTGCCGGAGTTCAGCGTGCAAGACCTGCGCGCTGCGGTCGCAATGCACGCCGGGGGCACAGGGAATCATCCACAGATTGAGCGATCAGGGCGCGCCCGACCGTATGGCAGCCCGGATTTGCGCCGACCCGAGCCTGATCCCCGAAGCCCCTCCCTCTTCAGGGGAGGGGTTGGGGTGGAGCGTTTCCCCAAGCTCGACACAGCTTATCATGACCGCCCCACTCCCCGACCCTTCCCCTGAAGAGGGAGGGGGGGATACTGGCGATCCATTCAAAATCGAACCGACTCTAGCGGCCCAGTTCGCGCCGCACGATCGCCGTGCCCTCAACCATCGCGCGCAGCTTCGCCTGCGCGAGGTCGCGCGAGTGGTATTTCATGCCGCAGTCGGGCGCGATCCACAGCCGGTCGGTGGAGACGTAGCGCAGCGCCTCGCGGATGCGCGCCGCCACCGTCTCGGGCGTTTCCACGGCCGGATCGGCGAGGTCGAGCACGCCGTACATGATGATCTTGTCGGGAAGCTCGGCGAGGATCGCAGGGTCGAGCCGCGGCTGCGCGGCCTCGATGGAGATCACGTCGACGCGCGAGCGGTTGAGTTCGGCGAGGAAGTCGTAGGCCTTGGGCTTCGCGACGTGGCTGCCGTGGACGAGCGCGTAGCCGAAGCAGATGTGGAGCGCGGTCGTGCCCTCCACGCCGTCGAGCGCGCGGTCGATGGCGGCGAGCGCGTACTCCTGCGCCGCGTCGGCGCGGGCCTGAAGATACGGCTCGTCGAGCTGCACGACGTCGACCCCGGCGGCGAACAGGTCGCGGATTTCGGCGTTCACCGCGTCGGCATAGTCCATCGCGAGCGCTTCGTTCGTCGGGTAATGATCGTTCTGCGCCTGCTGCGTCATGGTGAACGGACCCGGAAGGGTCAGCTTCACCGGGCCGCGCGCGTGGCGCTTCAGGAAGGCGGCGTCCTGCGATTCGATGGGCGAGAGGCGGCGGATCGGCCCGGTGACGCGCGGCACCGGGTTCGCCTTGCCGGTACGGTCGATGGCGGTGCCGTGGGTCTCGGTGTCGATACCGGAAAGCGCCGTCGCCAGCCGGTTCGAATAGCTTTCGCGCCGCATCTCGCCGTCGCCGACGATGTCGATGCCCAGCTCCTCCTGGTCGCGGATCGCCATCAGCGTCGCGTGTTCCTGCGCGTCCGCCAGCCACGGCTCGGGCACGCGCCACAGCTCGGCGGCGCGCACGCGCGGCGGCAGGCTCTTTTTCAGCCGCTCGCGGTCGATCAGCCATTCCGGCTGCGGATAGCTGCCGACGATTGTGGTAGGCAGGATCGGGTGTTCGAGCACGGGGGACCTCGCTCCGGTTGTTTCTGGTTCCCGTATTAGTTAGTATTCTTAGTATTAACAAGAACGAGGGGAGAGAATGATCGACCTTGAGGCCATCCGCTGCCTGTCGGACATCCCGGCCGCGCAGGCGAAGGCGCGGGGCAGCGAAGTCGCGGTCCTGTTCGGCGCGCGCGAGACGACCTTCGCCGAGCTCGCCGGGCGGCAGGCGGCGGTGGCGCGCGCGCTCGCGGCGAGCGGCGTCGCGCCCGGCGACCGCGTGTCGGTGCTGACGCGCAACCACGATGCCTGGTATCCGCTGTTCTTCGGCACCGCGCGGGCGCGCGCCTGTCTCACACCCGTCAACTGCCGCCTCGTGGCGAGCGAGATCGCCTTCATCCTCGAAGACGCTGCGCCGAAGCTGCTGTTCGTCGGCGAGGACTTCTTCGAGACCGCGCTGGAGGCGGTGAAGTTTCTCCCTGCCCCGCCGCGCCTCGTCGCACTTTACGGCGCGCACGATAACTTCGAAAACTTCGACACCTGGCTCGCGACGGGAGAAGGTGCGCAACTCCCCGGCGCGCCCGAGCCCGACGACGACGTGCTGCAGCTCTACACCAGCGGCACCACCGGCCGGCCGAAGGGCGTCGTGCTCGGCAACCGCAACTATCGCCGCTTCATGGAGATGGCGGCGGGCGTCGACGGCTTCGCCTACGACAAGGGCGAGACCGTGATGATCGTGATGCCGCTGTTCCACGTCGCGGGCACGAACGTCAGCTTCGCGGGCCTCGCGCAGGGCTGCCGCCTCGTCCTCGTCCGCGATTTCGCTGCCGAGGCGGCGGTCGCGATGCTGGAGCAGGAACGCGTGTCGCACGCCTTCCTCGCACCCGCCATGATCCAGATGATGCTGCAAACGGAAGCGATCGCGGAAGCGCGCTTCGAGGCGCTGCGCACCATCGCCTACGGTGCCTCGCCCATCGCGGAGGACGTGCTGGTGCGCGCCCGGGCCGCCTTCGGCTGCGGCTTCGTGCAGTTCTATGGCATGACCGAATCGACCGGCGCCGGTTCCTACCTGTCGCCGTCAGGGCACGAGGTCTCGGAGCGGCTCAAGTCCTGCGGGCAGCCTTGGCCGGACATCGAGATCGCGATCCTCGGGCCGGACGGCGCGCGCCTCGCGCCCGGCGAGATCGGTGAGATCGCGATCCGCGGCGACATCGTCATGAAGGGCTACTGGAACCGTCCCGATGCGACCGTCGAGACGCTGGCGGACGGGTGGCTGCACACCGGCGACGCGGGCTTCGCCGACGCACACGGCTATTTCTACGTCCACGACCGCATCAAGGACATGATCGTCTCGGGCGGCGAGAACGTCTATCCGGCCGAGGTCGAGAACGCGATCCTCGGCTGCCCCGGCGTCGCCGACGTCGCCGTCATCGGCGTCCCCGACGCGCGCTGGGGTGAGGCGGTGAAGGCGCTCGTGGTGCCGGACGGCGCGCCGCCCGCCGCGGAGGACGTGATTGCGTGGGCGCGCGAACGGATCGCGGCCTACAAGGCACCGAAGAGCGTCGATATCGTGGATGTTCTACCGCGCAACGCGGCGGGCAAGGTGCTGCGGCGCGAGTTGCGCCGATCGTACTGGGAAGGATGGGACCGCGCGGTCGGCTGACCGCGCGGTAGGTCGTTTATTCCGCCGGAACCATCGTCTTTTCGTCGTTCTTCGCGGCCGCGACGATCATGCCGAGCGCGCGCGAACCGTCGGCGCGGGCAGGATCGTGCGCGACGTCCTTGTCGGTGAAGCCCTCGTGCGTCCACGCCGCGAACTCGAGGCAGACGCCATCGGGATCGAAGAAGTAGACGGAGCGCACGTACACGTCCTCGTCGTCCGCGCTCTCGGCGACCTGCGTCTCGGAATTGTCGTGGTTCAGGATCTTGGTGACCTGGACACCCCTGTCGATCAGGCGCTGGTGATACTCGTCGATATGCTCGGCGGGCACGTTGAAGGCGATATGGTTCATGGAGCCGTGTGCCGAAACGAAGGAGCCCTGTGTCGGCAGTGCGGCGGGTGCGGCGATGCCGGGGGCTGCTTCAGGCGCGTCCTTGAACCAGAAGAAGGCCAAGCTGTCGCCGTTGCCGATATCGAAGAAGAAGTGCTGGCCGCGGTTTCCGGGTAGGTCGATCGTCTTGACGAGCGGCATCCCGAGGACATCGCGGTAGAATTCCACGGTGCGCGCCATATCCTTGCAGACCAGCGCCAGATGGTTGACGCCCCGGAACGCGAACGGGGCGGTGGTGTCCCTGGACATGTCGATCCTCCTTATGTCTTTTGCCGAATACTACGCTTTCGAAGTATAATCGTCAATCTAATTGACGATTATACGAGATCAGGTGGCGGCGAATTTCCGGAATTCCGCGACGCGCGCGGAATCGAAGTACTCGTCGAGCCGCGTGACCTTGCCGTTTTCGACGCGGCAGATGATGCAGGCGGGCAGCGTCAGGCGCGCGCCGTCCTGCCGTGTGCCGTGGAGCTCGTGCTGCTGTACGAAACCGCCGGGGAACACATTGACGCGGCGGTTGGCATAGACACGGTCGCTGATCCGTTTGACGAAGCCGGAGAGTGTCTCCGCGTTCTCGTCCGGCGTCTGCTCGGCCTCGTCGGTATTGTGCCAGATACGAGCGTCATCCGCATAGCAGCTCCGCAGCGTCGCCACGTCGCCCTGCTCGACGGCATCGAAGAAGTGTTTGGCAAGCGCGCGCATGTCGTCATCGGTCATTGGCGTGTTTCCTTCTCGTGTCTCATCGCGGGCGGCGATTGGCGGCGGCCACCGCGCCGATGTCGTCGCCCGCATAGGCCGGGTCCGCCGACGCGCCGAAGGCAGCGAGCAGGTTCGCGTGCTGCGCTTCGACGAGCGGCTTCCATTCGGGATGCGTGAAGATGAAGAACGTGTCGGCGCGGATCGCGCGGACGACATGCTCGCCGATCGGCCCCGGCGACATGCCCCCGGCCAGCACGGCCTGCATGGCCTGCGAAGTGGTTGCCGCGTCACCCACTTCCGGGTCGACCGGGCGGAGCGCGCGCGTCGTCTCCACGATCGCCGTTGCGGCCATGCCGGGGCAGAGCACCGAGATGCCGACGTTGCTGCCCGCAAGTTCGTTCCTGAGCGCCATGGCGATGCCGAGAGCGGCATACTTCGAACTGATGTAGGCGGCGGAGATCGGCGGCGGTACGATCGCGACCATGGAAGCGGTGATGACGAGATGCGCCGGTTCGCCGCGCGCCTTCATGTCACCGAGGAAGGTGCGACAGGCGTGGAGGTGTGCGTCGGCATTGACCGCATAGTTCCAGCGCCACACGGCCGGGTCGTAGCTTTCGAAAGCGCCGCTGCCGCCGCCGACACCGGCGTTGCTGCACAGGATGCCGACCGGGCCGAAGGCATCGGTGGCGGCCTTCGCGGCGGCCCACGATGCCGGGTCGGTCACGTCGAGTCGGATCGCCAGCGCCTCCGCGCCGTCGGCAGCAAGCGTGTCCGCACCCACGCGGAGCCTGCCCTCGTCGATATCGGCGATCACGACGTGGGCGCCTTCGCGCGCCAGTGCGCGCGCCGTCGCCAGCCCGATGCCGCTGCCGCCGCCGGTGATGAACGCGGTCTTGCCTGCGATGTTTTTCATGCCTGTGCCTGCATTGCTCTGAAGTCGTTCCCGACGGCGCGCGAAACGGAGAACTGGGCGATCGCCGCCACGGCCGCGGCGGGCATCGCGCAGAGAAGCGCGATGCGCAGGCTCTCGCTCCCCATCGCAGGCGCCACCGCGTCGGAGATCATGCCGATGAACAACGGCCCGCCGCCCAGCCCGACGAGGTTGAACACCAGCAGCAGGATCGCGGAGGCAGTGGCGCGGGCGCGCGGCGGCGTGAGATTCTGCACGAGCGCGATCGCGGGCGCGACATAGATGGTGCAGCAGATCATCGGCACGATCATCAGCGCCAGCGACCATTCCCAGCCCGGCGCGAGCAGCGCGGCGATGAACGTCGGGATCATCACCAGCGTCGCGGCGCAGGGGATGAGCGCGTAGGCGCGCGTGCTTCTGCGCGCGGCACGGTTGACGAGCGCGCCGCCGCCCCAGATGCCGAGCGCCATCGAGAAGCCTGCCGCCGGCCCGAACCACGCGGCGAGCGCTTCGAGGGGCATACCCTGCGTGCGCATCAGGAACGCCGGAATCCAGTTCAGCATCCCGTAGCTGACGAAGGCGGCGAGGCCGCTCGCGAAGAGCAGCAGGCGCAGGCTGCGATGCCGGAAGAACAGCGCCATGCTTGCGCCGAACGAGGGGGCGGCGGTGTCCGCATGGGCGGCATCGGAGCGGCCCCGTGCCGGTTCGCGCACGAGCAGCAGCAGGAGCGGCGCCGCGACGAGGCCGACGACGCCCACGGTGAAGAAGGCGCCGCGCCAGCCGATATGCTGCGCGGCCCACGCCCCGAACGTCGCCCCGATGAACACGCCGAGCGGGCCGTTCGCGGTGAAGATGCCGATGATGAGCGGGCGCTTTTCCGGCGGATAGTAGTCCGCGAGGACCGATAGCGAGGGCGCCGTGCCCCCCGCCTCGCCGATGCCGACGCCGAAACGCGCCGCAGCGAGCTGTCCGAACGAGTTCGCCATGCCGCAAAGCGCCGTAAAGCCGCTCCACACGAAGCAGGAGGCGGCGATCAGGCGAATCCTGTGCCAGCGATCCGCGATCATTGCGATCGGCAGGCCGACGATGGCGTAGAAGAGTGCGAAGGCGAGTCCCGTCAGCAGCCCGAACTGCGTGTCGGTGAACTGCATCTCCGCGCGGATCGGCTCAATGAGGACCGACAGGATCTGCCGGTCGACGAAGTTGATCGTGCCGATGATCGTGAGCATCCACAGCGCGACGAGACGCTGCCTTGCCAGCCTGGCCTCCGCAACCGGCGGCTCCGGGGCAAGCGCTGCTGCCGCGTCTGCCAATGCACCCTCCTCCCCATATGCTTTCGTATTTACTTAGGTATCTATGTATATTGCTGTCATTGTCAAACGCGGTCTAGTGTCGGCGGCAAAAAGCGATGGGGGGAGGATCGGGTGGAGATCAGCGGCAAGACGGCGATCGTGACGGGCGGCGCGGCGGGAATCGGGCAGGCAGCCGTGTTGCAGCTTGTGGGGAAGGGGGCGGCGAGGCTCATCATCGTCGATGTGGACGAGGCGGGCATGGCGGAAGCCGCCGCGCGTGCACGCGCGGCGGGCGCAATCGCGGAAACCGTGCGGCTCGACCTCTCCGACCTCTATGCGGTGGAAACGTGGTTCGGCAGCCTGTCGGCGCGCGGCGGCTGCGACATCCTGTTCAACAATGCGGGCATTGTCTCCGGCACGCCGCAGTTTCCCACGGCGGAGGTGCGCGGGCTGCGGCGAATGATCGACGTGAACCTGTCGTCGCTCGTGATCGCCACCCAGCTTGCCGCGCAGGCGATGCGCGCACGGGGCGGCGGAGTGATCGTCAATACCGTCTCGACCGTGGCGCTCGGCACGGGCTTCAGCGACGCGCTCTATGCGACCACCAAGGCGGGCGTGATGATGTTCACGCGCTGCTGCGCCTCGCTCAAGGCCGACTGGAACGTGCGCGTCGCGGGTGTGCTCCCCGGCCTCACCAACACGCCGATCCTGAAGAAAACCGGTGCGGACGGCGACTATGCGCCGTGGATGGCGCCGATCCTTGCGGGCAACGCCATGTGCCAGCCGGAGGACATCGCCGACGCCGTCGTCGACCTCATCGAGGACGATACGCTTGCGGGCGGGGACTGGGTCGCAGTGCGCCGCATCGACGGACGCATCGAGCGCCAGTGGGGTCACGATACGGCCGTTTGAGGCCGTGCCGAGGTTCCTGCGCCCTCAAGCGTTGACGAAGGCCCGCACGAGGCCTTCGAACAGGCGGCGGCCGTCGGTGCCGCCCTGCGCCGCCTCGATGGCGCGTTCGGGGTGCGGCATCATGCCGAGCACGGTGCCGGTTTCATTGACGATACCCGCGATGCGGCGCTGCGCCCCGTTCACGTCCTCGCCGTAGCGCAAGACGACGCGGCCCTCGCCCTCGAGCCGGTCGAGCGTCGCGGCATCGGCGAAGTAGTTGCCGTCGTGGTGCGCGACCGGAATGCGGATCGTCTCGCCCGCCTTGTAGGCTGATGTGAACGCCGTCTGCGTGTTCTCGACCGTCAGCGGCACGTCGCGGCAGACGAAGTCCAGCCCTGCGTTGCGCATCAGCGCGCCTGGCAGCAGCCCGGTCTCGGTGAGGATCTGGAAGCCGTTGCAGACGCCGAGCACGAAGCGACCCTGTTCGGCGGCGCGCTTCACGGCGGCCATCACTGGCGACCGCGCCGAAATCGCGCCCGTGCGTAGGTAGTCGCCGTAGGAGAAGCCTCCCGGAAGCGCGATGACATCGACATCCGGCAGTTCCGCCTCGCGATGCCAGACCATCGCCGGGGCGCGCCCCGTCACCGCGCGGAGCGCCACGGCCATGTCGCGGTCGCAGTTGCTGCCCGGGAAGACGATGACCGCGCTCTTCATCTCAGGCGATCTCGATCCGGTAGTTCTCGATCACGGTGTTGGCGAGCAGCTTCCTGCACATCTCCTCGATGCGCGCCTCGCTGGTGCCGTCCGCAAGGTCGAGCTCGATGAATTTGCCTTGCCGCACGTCCTGCGCCTCGCCGAACCCCAGGGATTCCAGCGCGTGGCAGATCGCCTTGCCCTGCGGATCGAGAACGCCGTTCTTCAGCGTGACATAGACTTTGGCTTTCATGGCGCGCCTTATGGCGTTCCCCGCGCCGCGTCGCAACGCTCAAATGGTGTGCATGGGGCCGCGCGTGAGGGTTTTGTTAAGCCTGTGGGTCTATCGTCACGGCGGGGTTGTTTTCTATTCGGGGCTTGGGGCACGTGGACTATCTCGCCATTGCCTTGTTCGTGCTGCTGTTCGCGACTGCCGAGAAATTCGTCGGCGGCTACATCTTCCCGTGGCTGACGCACGACCAGGAGGTGCAGCTCGCGCTCGTCGCCTCCTTCCTGTTCGGCATCATTTCCGCCTGGCGAAAGGACGGCTGATGGGTCTGATCGCCGCCGCGATGTTCGTGGCGCTGTTCGTCTATTACGAGGACATCCTCGGCCAGATGCGCGGGACGAACCTGCACATCGCGCTGTTCTGCGCGTTCCTGTTCGGCATCATCTGCGGCTATCAGGTCAAGAAGAAGGGCGCCAAGCGCCGCTGAACGGGCCTCAGCTGTCCTTCTTGCGCGCCTTGCGGTGCTCGTCGAGGTCGAGGACGGTCGAGACCGAGCCTTCGGGGAGCAGGCCGAAGCGGCGCGCGACTTCCTGATAGGCTTCCACCTCGCCGCCGAGGTCGCGGCGGAAGCGATCCTTGTCCAGCTTCTCGTTCGTGGCGATGTCCCACAGGCGGCAACCGTCCGGGCTGATCTCGTCGGCGAGGATGATGCGGCTGTAGTCGCCGTCCCACAGGCGGCCGAACTCCAGCTTGAAGTCGACGAGGCGGATGCCGACGCCGGCGAACAGGCCCGACATGAAGTCGTTGATGCGGATCGCCATGTCGGCGACGTCGTGCATCTCCTCCTGGCTCGCCCAGCCGAAGCAGGCGATGTGCTCGTCGGTGATCATCGGATCGCCGAGCGCGTCGTCCTTGTAGTAATATTCAAGGATCGTGCGGGGGAGCGGCGTGCCTTCCTCGATGCCGAGGCGCTTCGAGAGCGATCCGGCGGCGACGTTGCGCACGACGACCTCGACCGGGATGATCTCCACCTGCCGCACAAGCTGCTCGCGCATGTTGAGGCGGCGGATGAAGTGCGTGGGGATGCCGATCTGGCCGAGCAGCGTGAAGATATGCTCGGAAATCCGGTTGTTGAGCACGCCCTTGCCGCTGATCGTGCCCTTCTTCTGGGCGTTGAACGCGGTTGCGTCATCCTTGAAGTACTGGATGATGGTGCCGGGTTCCGGCCCTTCGTACAGGATCTTGGCCTTGCCTTCGTAAATCTGGCGGCGGCGGGACATCGGCGGACCTTCTCGATTCGGGGTCTGGAAAAAGCACCGCCCCGGTTCGCACCGGGACTGGCGCGCGCCCGAGGCGGGGAAACACATGACCCGCCATAGCGGAAGCCTGCGGGGCTGACAATGCAAGCGCTGGGCGCGGTCAGGCCGCGCCCAGCGCCATGACGATGACCATAAACAGGCTCAGCACGACGATCGCGAAGATCGAAAGTAGGACCGTTCGCACAAGCGCGCCGCCGATGCCGAGGCCGTAGGCGCCCTTGAGCTGCATGAACATGTGGACGGGCGGCACGAACATGCTGATCGCCATCGCGCTGCCGAAGCTGATGAGGCCGATGCGGGCGAACAGCACGGCGAATACGAACAGCAGCGACATGAACGACAGCGAATAGAGCGTGAACACAGTGTGATCGTAGAGATGTGTGTGCCGCCTGAACGGGAAGAGCAGCCACACGAAGGGCAGTGACAGGGGCACCAGCAGGAACGAGAACTTATAGGCGGACTGCTGCATCTTGTAGAACAGGAGCTCGGGGTTCTGCAGCGCCTTGCGGAGCTTCGCGTCGAAGCCGGGGTTGCCGGTATCGACTTTCGGCGTGTGCTTGTCGGTTGCATCGGCAGCCTTCGAGAGCGCCTCGCGCCAGTCGGGGGGCTGCGGTGCGTTGGGTTTTGCCGGATCGCGCGGCACCACGCCCATCGTGCCGAGCGTCGCCTTGAGGATGCCGATCTCGGTACGCAGTTCCCGCATTCGGCCGCTGATTTCCGCGGCTTCGCCCGGCACCGGCACCGGCTTCGCCTTTGCGGCGGCAAGCTCCGCTTCGAGGGCATTCAGCTTTTCGATCTCGGTGACGAGTTCCTTCTGCGCCGCCTCGACGCTCTTGGGATCGAGCTGCACCGCGTCCGCAAGGTCGACCTTCGGCCCGCCGACCATCGCGAACGTAAAGTACATCACGAACACGGTGAACAGGAACATCGGGAAGGGCGCGATGTAGCGGGCGCGCTTTCCCTCCACATAATCGCGGGTCAGCGTGCCGGGGCGAAGGGCCAGCATGGGCAACGTGCGCCAGCCCTTGCTGTCGAAGTGCAGCACGCCGTGCACGATGTCGTGGAAGATGTGGCCGATCGAACGCGGCAGATGCGCGCTTTGCCCGCATTCGTGGCAGTAGTGGCCGATGATGGCGGTGCCGCAGTTCGGGCATACGGTCTGCACGTCGCCCGCCTTGCCGTCCTGCCTGCTCAGCTCCGACGCCACGAGGCTGCCCGCGACCGTGGTGCCCGCTGCATCGCTCTCGTCGCTCATCGCTTCCCGCCCCGCGCCTGTAGGAATGTCCGCGCCCGAAGTTTCGGCGCAAAAGCTGCGACGATCAAGCATACCGCTTGCAGTTGAACCGGGTGCGGTGCCTCTCTATCTAGGCCCGATAACCCGGCTTGCCAGCCAAGGAAGGACAGACGCCCGCCATGACCAATCTCAACGACCGCGAGAAGGCTTTCGAGAATCGCTTCGCGCGCGATGCCGAGCTTCAGTTCAAGGTCACGGCGCGGCGCAACCGCCTGCTCGGCAACTGGGCGGCGGAAAAGCTGGGGCTGACGACCGCCGAGGCCGAGGCCTATTCCCGCGAGGTTGTAGCCGCCGACTTCGAGGAAGCCGGCGACGACGATGTGTTCCGCAAGGTCTACGGCGACCTTACCGCGAAGGGCGTGGAGGTCACCGAGCACGAGGTGCGCCGCGCGATGGAGGAAAAGCTCGTCGAGGCGCGCCGTCAGTTCATCGAGGAAGTCTGAGGGCCGCGCCATGCCGATGGATGCGGGCGCGATCGAAGGCATGATCCGGACGGCATTGCCGGACGCCGTCGTCGAGATCACCGATCTTGCCGGCGACGGCGATCACTATGCGGCCCGCGTGGTTTCGGAGGCGTTCCGGGGCCTGCCGCGCGTCCGCCAGCACCAGATGGTCTATGCGGCGCTCGGCGGCCGCATGGGCGGCGAACTGCACGCCTTGCAGCTGACCACCGAGGTTCCGGCCTGAGCCGGACGAGGAGCGAGACATGACCGATATTAACACCCGAATCGCCGAGAAGGTGAACGGCAGCGACGTCGTGCTGTTCATGAAGGGTACGCCGCTGTTCCCGCAGTGCGGCTTTTCGAGCCGCGCCGTTGCCATTCTCGAGCACCTCGGCGTCGAATACGACAGCGCCGACGTGCTTCAGGATGCCGAGCTTCGGCAGGGCATCAAGACGTTCAGCGACTGGCCGACGATCCCGCAACTCTACGTGAAGGGCGAGTTCGTGGGCGGCAGCGACATCATGATGGAGATGTTCGAATCGGGCGAGCTGCACACGCTGCTCGCCGAGAAGGGCGTTCCGCACGCCGCCTGAAACGGCGCTTTTCCAACGGGGGTGATGCGTGGCGCTGGCGATCGGCAAGGTCTGGACCGATACGGTCGCTGACGTGCAGCGCCGCTTCGGGGAGTTCGCTCTTCCCGCAGCGGCATTCGTGTTCATGCCGTCGCTGCTGATCGCACGTTTCGCCGATGGAAAAGCGCTCGGTGAGCAGAACGCGCAGCTCGCGCAGGCCGTGGGCGGCCTTGTCGGCGTGATCGGGCAGGCCGCCATCGTGCTTCTGGTGCTCTTTCCCCGCATCGACGCGGGGACGGCGATTCGCCGCGCGGTGAGCCTCACGCCCCGTATCGTCCTCGCAAGCCTTGCCGTACTCGTCGCCTTCATCCCGGTCGCAGTCATCTACACGGCGGGTGGAGCGCAGGCATCGGTTCTGATGTCCGTCCTGCTGCTTCTGCTCACGGCGGTTGCCGTCTATGTCGCGCTGCGCCTTTCGCTGCTGGCGGCGATCATCGCAGCCGAGAACGCGCGTGCTGCAGATGCGCTGCGCCGCAGCTGGCTGCTGACCGCGGGCAATGTCGGGCGAATCCTCGCGGTTTTCGCGGCGTTCGTGCTGATCTTCGTGATTCTGAGCGCTCTCGTGGGCGCCATCGGGCTTGCACTTACGGGCGGTACGCCGGAGAATCCGTCCTTCCTAACGGAACTGCTGATCTCGATCGTCGGTGCCGTGTTCAGCGTGTTCATTGCGGTGCTTACCGCCAATGTCTACCGCCAGCTGGCCGCTTAGCTCCAGGTCGCAACGGGCGGCAGGCTCATCAGGATCGCGTCGATGTTGCCGCCGGTCTTGAGGCCGAACAGCGTGCCGCGGTCGTAGACGAGGTTAAACTCCGTGTAGAGCCCCCGGTAGGCGAGCTGCCGAGCGCGGTCTTCCGCTGTCCAGCGCTCGTGCAAGTGGCGGCGGACAAGCTCCGGATAGGCGGCGAGGAACGTCTCGCCGACGTCGCGCGTGAAGGCGAAGTCCGCGTCCCAGTCGCCGCTTGCGAGCTGGTCGTAGAAGATGCCGCCCTGCCCGCGCGCCACGTTCCGGTGCTTGATGAAGAAATACTCGTCGCACCACGCCTTGAAGCGCAGGAAGTATTCGGGATCGTGCCGGTCGCAGCAGGCCTTGAAGGCGGCGTGCCAGTCGGCGGTGTCCGCCGCCATGGGGATCGGCGGGTTGAGGTCCGCGCCGCCGCCGAACCACGCCTTCGTCGTGACGAGGTAGCGCGTGTTCATGTGAACGGCGGGCACATGCGGGTTCGCCATGTGCGCGACGAGGCTGATGCCTGTGGCAAAAAAGCGCGGGTCATCGGCGGCGCCGGGAATCGTCTTCGCGAACTCGGGGTCGAACGCGCCGTGGACGGTGGAAATGTTGACGCCGACCTTCTCGAACACGCGCCCCTTCATCACCGACATCGTTCCGCCGCCGCCCGGCGCGCCTGAATGATCGGCGCGTTCCCAACTCTGCCTCGCGAATCGGCCGGGCGCGGCATCGCCGCCAAGCTCGTCCTCAAGCGCTTCGAAGGCCGCGCAGATGCGGTCGCGCAAGTCGCGGAACCAGTCGGCGGCGGCGGTCTGGCGGGCATCGAATGTCGTCATCGCGGATATGATCCTGTCTGTCGGAGGGCTTCGCCCGCCACCATTGCGGCGGCGAGTGCGACGTTCAGCGAACGCAGCCCGGCGCGCATCGGAATGCGGACGCGAAGCGCCGCGGCGTCATGCACGAAATCGGGCGCACCGACCGATTCCTGCCCCATCACCAGCACGTCCTCCGGCGCGTAGGCCGCCTCCGTGTAGGGCACCGACGCCTTCGTCGTCAGCAGCACGCGGCGGCCGGGCACGTCCTGCTGGAACGCTGCCCAGTCATCATGGATCCGGATTTCGGCCTGCTCGAAATAGTCCATCGCGCTGCGGCGAAGTGCCTCACGCCCCAGCGGGAAGCCGCAGGGGCGGATGATGTCGACGGGCAGGCCGAGACAGGCGCCCATCCGCACCAGCGTGCCGACATTCGGCGGCAGATCGGGCTGAAACAGGGCGATGCGCATGGTGCCGTCCGCTAGCCCAGCCATGCTTCGACAGCAATGCGCCAAATTTGCCCATTGCGGTTGGGGGGGCTCGGCGGTTATCAGGCGCGCAAGTATAGAACCTGAAGGGGGCGTTCGGGCGGAGCTTTGCCCGAGACTCCCCCCGCGCGCGGGGTTAGGGAATGACAACAGTCGAAAATGCAACCGGTCATCCGATCACCGATGAAGGCGTGCGTCGCCGCGACTTCATCCATGTCGCAACCGGCGCCTTTGTCGGGGTCGGCGCCGCCGCCGCCGCCTGGCCGCTCGTGGACCAGATGAACCCGTCCGCCGATGTGCTGGCGCTTGCCTCGATCGAGGTCGATCTCGCGCCGATCGCGGTCGGGCAGGCCATCAAGCTCAACTGGCGCGGCAAGCCGGTGTTCGTGCGCAACCTGACGCCCACCGAGATCGCCGAGGCGAACAAGGTGCCGGTTTCCGAGCTGCGCGATCCGGAGACGCTCGCCGACCGCACCAAGGAAGGCAAGGCGAACTGGCTGATCACGCTCGGCGTCTGCACCCACCTCGGCTGCGTCCCGCTCGGCGCGGCGGAAGGCGAGAACCGCGGCGACTACGGCGGCTACTTCTGCCCCTGCCACGGCTCGCACTACGACACCGCAGCGCGTATCCGCAAAGGCCCGGCGCCGAAGAACCTCGAGGTGCCAGAGTACGCCTTCACGTCCGACACGCGCGTTCAGATTGGATAAGACGTCATGAGCTTTCCCTGGGCCAACCACTATCAGCCGAAGCACCCGTTCATGCAGTGGCTGGATTCGCGCCTGCCGCTGCCGCGCCTCGTCTACAACAGCGTCGGTGCAGGCTATCCGGTACCGCGCAACATCAACTACTGGTGGAACTTCGGTGTCCTCTCCGGTCTCGCGCTGCTGATCCAGATCGTCACCGGCATCGTGCTCGCCATGCACTACGGCGGCAACACGCTGGTCGCGTTCGATTCGGTCGAGCACATCATGCGCGACGTGAACTACGGCTGGTTGCTGCGCTACGGGCACGCCAACGGCGCGAGCTTCTTCTTCATCGTCGTTTACATCCACATTTTCCGCGGGCTCTACTACGGCAGCTACAAGGCGCCCCGCGAGCTGGTGTGGATGCTCGGCGTCGTCATCCTGCTGCTGATGATGGCCACCGCCTTCATGGGCTACGTGCTGCCGTGGGGCCAGATGAGCTTCTGGGGCGCGACCGTC
>JACFNY010000410.1 GCA_019454625.1 Sphingomonadaceae bacterium | reverse complement strand
ATGCTGTCGAAAAGCCGGGCCTGCGCGGGGTCGATCGTGGTCGTGGTCATGCGCCCACTCTCGCGCGCCGTCGCCCGCGCCGCAAGATGCGACTAGCTGCAACTATGCCGGAGCACGGCCCCCGCGCGCACGTCTTCCAGCTTGCCCTTGTCGAGCGCGACGCGGCCGTTGACGATCACGGTCTCGATCCCCTTCGGATAATCGACCGGGTTGGTCCAGCCCGCCACGTCGTCGAGCGCCTCGTAATCGAAGACGACGACGTCCGCGCGCATCCCCTGCCGCACGAGGCCGCGGTCGCTGAGCCCCATGCGCTGCGCCGGCCAGCCGGTCATCTTGCGGACCGCATCCTCCAGCGTCAGCACCGGGCGGCGCTTCACGTACTCCGCGATCACGCGCGGAAACGTGCCGTAGGAGCGCGGGTGCGGCAGGCCGAGGTCGTCGATCTCGCCCGGCTTCAGCGCCGCGCCCGCGTCGCTGCCGATGCTCGTCCACGGCTGGCGGAGCGCCGTCTCGATGTCCTTCTCGTCGATCATGAAATAGAGCGCCATCGAGCGCTTCGGGTACGCGTTCAGCACGATGTCCCACGCCGCATCGGCGGGATCGAGGCCGAGCGTCTTGCCGATCTCGACGAAGTTCTTGCCGTGGAACTGCGCGTACTTGTCTCTGTGCGCATTGGCGAGGACGACGCGCTCCCAGCCGCCCGAGGCTTCCACGAGGTTCGACCAGTCCTCCATCGAACCCGCCTTGACCTGTTCTTTGAGTCTCTTGCGGATTTCGGGGTCCTTCAGGCGTTCGAGGCCCTTTTCGACCCCGTCCGCCCACACCCAGTTGGGCACGGTGATCTCGACGCCTGTGCCGCCCGCCGGATAGGGATAGAGGTCCGCCGCGACATCGACGCCGCGCGCCCGCGCCGCCTCGACGGCCGCCACCGCCTTCGCCATGCCCGTGCCCCACGCCGGCGCATAGGCGTTCTTCAGGTGGTAGATTTCCACCTTCACGCCGCCCTTCTCGCCGATCTCGATGGCTTCCTCGATGGCCGGAACGAGCTTCGCGCTCTCGTCGCGCATGTGCGTGGCGTAGAAGCCGTTGCACTGGCCCGCGACCTTGGCGAGTTCGATGAGGTCCGCCGTCGTCTGGAAGCTGCTCGGCGGATAGATGAGCGCGCTGGTCACGCCGAACACGCCCGCTTTCATCGCGGCGGCGACCTCCTTTTTCATGGCGTCCATTTGGGCCTTCGTCGGTGCGCCCGCCGCATCGCCCATCACCTTCACCCGCGCCTGCGAGCTGGAATAATAGGTACCGAAGTTGACGCCGATGCCCTGCGTTTCGAGTTTCGAGAAATACGCCGGAATCTCCGCCGCATCGACCGGTGTGCCGCCCTCGCCCGAGATGACCGTGGTGACGCCCTGCCGCAGCTTGTTTTCCGCCGCCCCGTTCACCGGGAGCACTCGCCCGGACTGGTCCATCATGTCGATGAAGCCGGGCGCCACGTAACGGCCGCGCGCGTCGATCTCGCGCTTGCCGCGCGCCTTGACCGTGCCGACCGCCGCGACCCGGCCGTCCTTGATGGCGACATCGGCGTTCACCCACGGGTTGCCCGCACCGTCGAGAACGCGGCCGCCCCGGATCACGATGTCGTAGTCCGCTGCCGGCTGCGCCGATGCTGCGCCGGACGTCAGCAGAACCGCCCCGGTAAGAAGCGCGGCGCGGGTTCCGAACGCTGTGAAGCTCATCCCTTTTCTCCCTCGTTCATTCTGTTGCGCGCCCGTGTGCTTATTTCCGGGCGCCTATTTCAGGCAGTTGTCGACCAGCGCCTCGAACGCAGCACCCCGGCGGATGGGGTCGGCGACGGGAAGACCGAGGCGCGCGCTTTCCTCGGCGAACAGCCGCTCGGCAGCGTCCGCGTCGAGACCCGCCGTGTTGAGCGACACGCCCGCACACCGGATCGCCGGATTGGTGCGGCCACCGAGCCGCAGGTTCAGCGCAATCGTCTCTTCGATCGACGGCACCGCATAGCCCGGCGCGCCGAGGATCTCCGCCCGCCCCGGCTGGTGGCACACCACG
>JACFNY010000409.1 GCA_019454625.1 Sphingomonadaceae bacterium | reverse complement strand
GGAACCGATCATCGACTGGATGCTCACATGCGAACCCTCAGCGCCCGCAGCGACAGCTTCCCGCTAGTCGCGCCGTTCCGCATCTCGCGCGGCGTCAAGACCGCCGCCGACGTGGTGACGGTGGAGATCGCCGCGGACGGCCACGTCGGCCGCGGCGAGGGCGTTCCCTATCCCCGCTACGGCGAGACGATCGAAAGCGCGCTTGCCGCCGTCGAAACCGTGCGCGGCGCGCTCGAAGCGGGCGCCGGACGCGCGGAGGTCATGGCGCTGATGCCGCCGTCCGCCACCCGCAACGCCGTCGACTGCGCGCTCTGGGACCTCGAGGCGAAGCAGGCGGGAACCAGCGTCACCGCCCTGCTCGGCCGTCCTCCCGTGGGTCCGACGCCGACCGCGCTCACCGTCGGCCTCGACACGCCGGAGGCGATGGCCGCCGCCGCGCGGAAGCTCGCGGGCGTGCCGCTCGTCAAGGTGAAGGTCGACCGCAGCGATCCCGCCGCGCAGATCGCCGCCGTGCGCGCCGCCGCGCCGAAGCCGAAGCTGATCGTCGACCCGAACGAGAGCTGGACGATCGCGGAGGTGCGGGCTCTCCAGTCGCTGCTCGTCGACCTCCGCGTCGACCTGCTGGAGCAGCCGCTCCCCGCCGCCGAGGACGCCGCGCTCGAAGGTTTCCGCTCCGCCGTGCCGATCGCGGCGGACGAATCCGCGCACGTCGCCGCCGATCTCGACACGCTGATGTCGAAATATCAGGTCATCAACATCAAGCTCGACAAGACCGGCGGGCTCACCGCTGCGCTCGAACTCGCGGACGCCGCGCGCGCGCGCGGCATGGGGCTGATGACCGGCTGCATGGTCTGCTCGTCGCTCGGCATCGCGCCCGCGCTCATCATCGCGGCGGACGCGGCGTTCACTGATCTCGACGGCCCCGTCTGGCTCGCGAACGATCGCGCGGGCGGCGTCACCTGCACGAACGGAATCCTCGCGCCGCCATCGCTATGGGGCGCGGCATAGCCCGTGGTTATGGGCCGGGAAAGCCAAACAATCGCCCGTCCGCTTTCCTTTCCCGTGCTGCACCTGCACATTAAGGGTCTTGGGCGAGGGGGCGCGGGGATGAGTGTTCGGAACCTGAAGCGAATTCCGCGCGCCGCGCTGGCGGCCGCAGCCCTTGCGGCGACGGCATTTCCTGCCGCCGCCGGGGTCGATCTCGTCCTCAGGGGCGGCACCATCTACACCGGCACGGACGCACCGTTCGTCGGCGACGTCGCGATCACCGGCGACCGCATCTCCTACGTCGGCAGGAAAGCGCCGGGGGGCGCGGGCCGCGTCATCGACGCGAGGGGCCTGATCGTCGCGCCCGGCTTCATCGACCCGCACACGCACGTGGATGCCATGCTCGGCGGCAGCGACGCCGCCGAGCGGCTCGTCCTGCCGTTCCTGATGCAGGGCGTGACCACGGCGTTCATCGGCAGCGACGGCTACGGCGATCCCGATACGGCGAAGGTTCTGGGCAGCGCCGCGAGCCGCCCCGTCGGCATCAACTACGCCGCGTTCGTCGGTTTCGGCGCCGTTCGCACAAAGGTCATCGGGCAGGACGACGGCGCACCGACCCCGGCAGAGCTTTCCGAAATGAAGGCGTTCGTCGCCAAGGCGATGTGCAGCGGCGCGCTCGGTTTCTCGACCGGCCTGTTCTACGCCCCGCAGAACTTCGCGAAGCGGGACGAGGTGGTCGCGCTGGCGAAAGAAGCGGCCGTGCGCGGCGGCATTTACGACAACCACATCCGCGACGAATCGAGCTACATGATCGGCCTTGCCGCCGCGATCGACGAGGCCGTCGCGGTGGGCCGCGAGGCGGGGATGCCCGTTCATATCGCGCACATCAAGGCGCTCGGCGTCGATGTGCACGGAGAGGCGCCCGTCATCATCGCGAAGATCGAGGCCGCGCGCGCCGCCGGGCAGGTCGTTCATGCCGACCAGTATCCGTGGTCGGCCTCCGGCACCGGGCTCTCGGCGTCGCTGCTGCCGCGCTGGGCGGAGGACGGCGGGCGCGCGGCGATGCTGAAGCGCTTCGA
>JACFNY010000003.1 GCA_019454625.1 Sphingomonadaceae bacterium | reverse complement strand
CTTCGCTTTTCTTCAGCTTTACTTGCCGGAAACGTCCGAACGCTTATTGTCGGGACATGCTGGCGCCTTCGGAAAAACAGTACATCTCATTCGGCCCTGAATTCGGCCAGCGCGTGCTCGTTTTCGTCGATACCGAAGAGGAATTCGACTGGACGCAGCCGAAGAGCCGCGATTCGACCTCGGTGAAATCGGTGAAGTCGCTGCCGAAGGTGCACAGCCTGATGCGCGGCTTCGGCATCAAGCCCGCCTACATGGTCGATTACCCGGTGGCGACGACGGCGGAGAGCGTCGAGGTGCTGCGGGCGCTGTCGGAGGGCGAGGGCGCTACGATCGGCGCGCAGCTCCACCCGTGGGTGAACCCGCCCTTCATCGAGCGGGTCGGCGGCCTCAACAGCTTCCCCGGCAACCTGCCGCGCGAGGTCGAGCGCGCCAAGATCAAGGCGCTGACCGACGCCATCGCCGAGAATTTCGGCGCGGCGCCGATCGTCTACAGGGCTGGACGCTACGGCGTGGGGCCGAACACCGAGGCGCTGCTCGACGAGCTCGGCTACCGCATGGACGTGTCGGTGCGCCCCTATTTCGATTACAGCGACGAGGGCGGCCCCAGCTTCCGGGGCATCCGGCCGCAACTCTACTGGACGGGACCGGAGCGCCGGCTTCTCGAACTGCCGCTCACCTCCACCTTCACCGGCGGGCTGCGCGTGTTCGGCGAGCGCGCCTTCGAGCTCGCGACGCGCGTGCCGCGCCTCAACGGCCTGCTGTCGCGCACCTCGCTGCTCGGCCGCGTGGCGCTGACGCCCGAAGGCATCCCGCTCGACGAGGCGATCCAGGCGATCGAGCTGCTCGTGGAGGCCGGGACGCAGATCTTCTCCATCTCCTTCCATTCGCCCTCGGTGGAGCCGGGCCACACGCCCTACGTGCGCGACGCGCGCGACCTCGCCGACTTCTACGCCTGGTGGGACGGCGTGCTGACGACGCTGACGCGCGCCGGCGTGAAGCCCGCCGGCGTCGAGGAGATCGTCGCCGCGGCCCATGTCCAGCGCGACGGGAACGCCCCCGCCGCTCTTGCGGAGCAGGCCGCGAGCGTCTAAGCGCTGCGGTCGTCCGGCGCGGGGGAAATTGCGGGACGGGCCTGTAGCTCAATGGTCAGAGCTGGCCGCTCATAACGGCTAGGTTGGGGGTTCGAGTCCCTCCGGGCCCACCACGCATCCGCCCATCGGCCGCCAATGCGAGTGATTGAACGGCGCACTGTTTTGCGTAAGTATGACAGTATCATGATGGCGACCCCGCAATGATCTTCCGCCGCCCGCGCGTCGAGTCGCTCGACCCGGACGAATACCGCGCGTGGTCCGCCGAATTCGGCGGGCAGGAGCCGCCGCCGGAGGGCGAAGCGCCGAAGCCGCGCCGCCGCTGGCTGCGCCGGCTACCGAAGATCGCGGCGGGCGTGCTTCTGGTCTTCTTCGGCATCGTCGCGTGGCTCGCCGTCACCGCGCCGCTCGGCAAGGCGCTCGAACCGCTGGAGACGCCCGCGCTGGTGCTGACCGCCGCCGACGGCACGCCGATCGCGCGCCGGGGCAGCTTCAAGGCGGAACCGGTGGACGTGGCGAAGCTGCCCGATCATGTCGGCGAGGCGTTCGTCGCGATCGAGGACCGGCGCTTCTACGACCACATCGGCATCGACATCCGCGGCATCCTGCGCGCCGCACAGGCGAACGCAGCGGCGGGGCGCGTCGTGCAGGGCGGCTCCACGATCACGCAGCAACTCGCCAAGACGAGCTTCCTCAGCCTCGACCGCAGCCTGACGCGCAAGGCGCAGGAGGTGATCATCGCCTTCTGGCTGGAAGCGTGGCTGACCAAGGACGAGATCCTGTCGCGCTACCTCTCCAGCGTCTATTTCGGCGACGGCGCCTATGGCCTGCGCGCGGCGTCGGAACAGTATTTCAGCAAGGAGCCGGAGCAGCTGACGCTCGGCGAGGCGGCGATGCTGGCGGGGCTGGTGAAGGCGCCGTCGCGCCTCGCGCCGACCAGCGACTACGACGCGGCGCGCGAGCGCGGCAGGCTCGTGATCGCCGCGATGAAGGAGCAGGGGCTCATCACCGACGCCGAATGGCGCGACGCCCGGCGCGCCGTGCTGCGCCCGGGCCGGAAGGGCCTGCCGACGGGGAGCTACTTCGCGGACTGGGCATGGGCCGAGGCCGCGAACAGCACGCCCGACACGTTCGGCGAGGTGAAGGTCGCGACGACGCTCGACAGCCGCCTGCAAAAGCTCGCCGAGCGCGTGGTGAAGCGCAATCTCGACCGCGCGGGCTGGCACGATGTCGGCGAGGCGGCGCTTGTCGCGATGCACCCGGACGGCCGCGTCGTCGCCATGGTCGGGGGCAGGAACTACCAGAAGAGCGAATTCAACCGCGCGGTGCAGGCGAAGCGGCAGCCGGGCTCGGCGTTCAAGCTGTTCGTCTACCTCGCGGCGCTGCGCGGCGGCATGGACGTCGACACCGAGATCGAGGACGAGCCCGTCACCATCGGCGACTGGAGCCCCAAGAACAACGACGGCAAGTATCGCGGCCCGATCACGCTGAAGCGGGCCTTCGCGCTCTCGTCCAACGTCGCGGCGGCGCGGCTGGCGAATGAGGTCGGGGCAGGGGCGATCCGCAAGGCGGCGCGCGACCTCGGCATCCGGGACGAGATCGGCGACGACCTCACCATCGCGCTCGGCACCTCGACCATGTCGCTGCTCGACCTCACCGCCGCCTACGCGGCGGTTGCGGGCGGCACGCCGCCGGTCGTGCCCTATGCGGTTTCGGCACCGCCGCAGGGCGAAGGCATGATGTCGCGCCTGCGCGCGCTCGGCGGCGACAGTCTGCCCGAGCGGGCGGCGCTGCGCGAGATGATGCGCGCGACGATCGACTACGGTACGGGAACGCGCGCCAAGCTGCCGGTCCCCGCGTTCGGCAAGACCGGGACGACGCAGGATTCGCGCGATGCGATCTTCGTGGGCTTCGCGGGCGACCTCGTCGTCGGCGTCTGGGTCGGCAACGACGACAACTCGCCGATGAAGGGCGTGCTCGGCTCGACGATGCCCGCCGTGATGTGGCGCGAATTCATGATGGAGGCGCTGCCGGAAATCCGGCAGATCGCCGAACGTCAGGCCGAGGAACGCCGCGCGCGCGAGGAGGCGGAGGCCGCCGCGCAGGTGGACCTCTCCGTGCTGCTCGGGCCGGATGCGGAGGCGGTGCTGCGCGGTGAACGGATCGACGTCGCGCGTGCCGCTGTCCTGCTCGGGCAACTCGGCAACGTGATCGCCAACACGCCGGAGGATGCCGAAGGCATCCGCGCCGCGGCCCGCGCGCTTTCGGACCGGATCAACAAGGCGATCGCGGAAGCCGCGCCGCAGCCGGAGGAGCAGGCGGCGAGACCTTAACGCCGCCAGCGCTCACGAGCGGCGGCGTCCTCGCGTCTGGCCTCGACCCACCGGGTTTCGCCACCGGTTTCTTCCTTTTTCCAGAAGGGCGCGGCGGTTTTCAGATAGTCCATCACGAATTCGCAGGCGGCAAAGGCGTCGCCGCGGTGCGCGGCGGCGACGGCGACGAGCACGATCGCATCGCCCGGAAGCAGCCTGCCGTGGCGGTGAATGACCGTTCCGCCGAGCAGCGGCCAGCGGCTCGCGGCCTCGGCGGCGATCGCTTCGAGCGCCTTCGCGGTCATCGCCGGATAATGCTCCAGCGTCAGCGCCTCGACCTCGCCGCCGCGCACGAAGCCGACGAAACTGGCGACGGCGCCGATGTCGGTGCGGCCTTCCGAAAGCGCGCGCGTCTCCGCCGCGAGGTCGAACGCCTCGGTCTGGACGCGGACGGCGATCATCCGCCGGTCACGGGCGGGAAGATGGCGAGTTCGGCGCCTTCGCGCAGCGCTGCGTCCGTATCGACGAAATCCTGATCGAGCGCGAAGCGCAGGCGATGCGGCTCGGCAAACGCGAACGCGTAGCCGTCGCCGAGCGCGGTAAGCGCCGCGAGCGCTTCGCCGACCGTGGCAGCGGCGAGGTCGCGCGTCTCGCCGTCGAGGCCGATGCGTTCGCGCACCCACGCGAAATAGAGGAGGTTGAGCTTCACGGTTTCAGGCCATGTGCTTGAGGCCGACCCTGAGATAGTCGTAGCCGGTGACGAGCGTGAGGATCGCGGCGGCCCAGAGCGAGACGACGCCGACCTCGTAAGCCGGGAGCCATGTCATCTTGATGTTTGCCGCGCCCGCGAGGATGAGCGCGCCGAGCGCGATCATCTGGAACGCCGTCTTCCACTTGGCGAGCTGGCTGACCGGCACGGAGACCTGGATTCCGGCGAGATATTCGCGCAGCCCCGAAACCGTGATCTCGCGGATGAGGATGATGATCGCGGCGATCACCGTCCAGCCGCGCACGATGTCGTTCTCGACGAGCATGATGATCGCGCCCGCGACCATGATCTTGTCCGCGATCGGATCGAGGAACACGCCGAGCTTCGAGACCGTGCCCTGCGCGCGGGCGAGATAGCCGTCCAGATAATCGGTCGCGCCGGCGATGCAGAAGACCACGAAGGCAACGAGATAGCCGATCCAGTTCGCATTCCACATCAGGATGACCAGAAGCGGCACTGCAAGGATGCGCGAAAGCGTGAGCAGATTGGGGAGACTGGACAGCATGGGCGGACGTTAGGCTATCGTATGCGCGTGCTCAACATGGCTTTGGGGGATGAAGTGGACGTCAGTGAAGCGATTGCAACCCGCCGCTCGGTGCGCGGCTTCCTCGACCGCCCCGTCGATCCGGCGCTGCTGCGCGAGATCATCGGAAAGGCGGCGCGCGCGCCTTCGGGGGGCAATTTGCAGCCGTGGCACATCTATGTCGTCGGCGGCGACGAACTGACGAGGCTGAAGGAGATCATGGCGAAGCGGATCGTCGAGGCGCCACGCGGCGAGGAGATGGAGTACGACATCTACCCGAAGGCCCTCGGCGAGCCCTACGCCGCGCGGCGCTTTCAGGTCGGCGAGGAGATGTACGGCCATATCGGCATCCCGCGCGAGGACAGGGAGGCGCGCCGACGCTGGTTCGCCCGTAATTTCATGTTCTTCGGCGCGCCGGTTGCCTTGTTCTGCTACGTCAGCCGCACGATGGGGCCGCCGCAATGGTCCGACCTCGGCATGTATCTCGAGAACGTCATGCTGCTGCTGCGCGAGGCGGGGCTCGATTCCTGCCCGCAGGAGTGCTGGGCGATATATCCCAAGACGATCGGGGCGTTCCTCGACGCGCCGGAGGCGTGGATGCTGTTCACCGGCATGGCGATCGGCTGGAAGGACTCCGACGATCCCGCCAACAAGCTGTACGCGAAGCGTGCCCCGCTTGCCGAGTTCGCGGAGTTCCGCGGCTTATGAAGCGCGTCGCCGCGCTTGCGATGCTGCTGCTCGTCGCGGCCTGCGCGACGCGGCCGCCGACCTACAATCGCGGCTGGGCGATCTTCGACGCCGAACCGTCCGAAGGCAATGCCGTGAAGCTCGTCTACGGCGTGCCGAACAGCGACGATGTCGACCTGTTCGCGGTGTGCGACCGGGATGCGAAGGTGTTCGAACTTGCCTTCTTCACCGCGGATTCGAGCCTGTCGGTCGCCGAGGGCACGCGCACAGAGCTCATCGTCGGGCCGCCGAGCCGGCTCACGTCGCTGATGGCGTCCGTGCAATACTCTCATACGGGCGAGATGATGGTCGTCGCCCGCGCCAGCCTGCCGCCTGCGTTCGTGCGCGACTGGGCCGGCAAGGCCGTGACGCTGGCCGGGCAGGGGACGGCGATGACCCTCCACGCCCGTCCCGACAAGGCGATGATCGGGGATTTCCTGAAGCGCTGCGGCGGGGGCTGAGCCTGCGCCACACGCTATCTCACCGCGTTGTGGCGCCCGGCGTGCCGCCCGGCGCGATAGCCGAATACCATCGCCGGCCCAAGCGTGCCGCCCGCGCCGCCATAGGTCATGCCCATCGGCGATGCCATGACGTTGCCCGCCGCGTAGAGACCTTCGATGACATTGCCGTCGAGGTCGACGACGCGTGCGTCGGCGTCGGTCTGCGGGCCGCCCTTGGTGCCGAGGGCGCCGCACTTGAGCTCGACCGCATAGTAGGGCCCGCCCTCGATCGGCCCCAGCGTGCCACGCTTCTGCCCCTTGAACGCGGGGTCGCCCCACCAGCGGTCGTGCGCGCTCTCACCGCGGCGGAAATCCTCGTCGGCGCCCGCGCGGACCATCGTGTTGAACCGCTCGACGGTCGCTGCGAGGGCGTCTCCGGGGATGCCGAGACGGTCGGCGAGCGCGTGCAGCGTCTCGCCGTAGGCGATCCAGTCGGGTGCGCGCTGTCCGGCGGCATATTCGGTGCGCAGCCCGCCGCCGAACCCGTACTTGTCGTAGAAGTCCTGGTTGAAAATGACCCACGCGGGCAGGTTCCTGTATGAGGACGTCGCCGTGTCCTGCTCGTGGAACGCCGCGCCCGCGGCGTTGTAGTTCGCGGCCTCGTTGAGGAAGCGCTTGCCGTCTGCATTCACGATGATCGTGCCGGGCAGGGTGCGGCCCGAACTGATCAGTTGCCGCTTCATCGACACCAATGTTTCGGGAACCTCGATCACCGGCGCCCACCATGCCTCGCGCATGTTGCCGAGCATCGCGCCCGCGCGCATCGCCATCTTGAGGCCGTCGCCGGTGTTGGTGGGAACGGACACGGGATGCGTCATCGGCCCGCGCAGGAACGCGCGCACGAGGTCCGCATCCCATTCGAAGCCACCGGTGGCGAGGATCACGTTGGGCGTGCGGACCTCCGTTCGTCCCGAGGCGGTTTCCAGAACCACGCCGGCGACACGGCCGCCGTCCATGACGAGCCCGATGGCGCGGTGTCCGGTCTCGGGTTCGATGCCGCGATCGAGGCAGCCGCGCAGCAGCCGCCCGATCACCGAATGGCCGAGGCCGCGTTCGTCGTTGTCGATGCGGCGCTGCTTTTCTGCGGCAGGCATCGGCACCGGGACGGGCTGGCCCAACGTCGTTTCGCCGACCGCGATGTGATAATCCGGAAAATAGGGCGAGACCTCGACGCGGTCCTTCCATGCGCCGAGGTCGCCGAACGGGTAGGGCGGGCATTCGAGCGTGCGGCCGCCCTCCGGTTTTCCGCCCGGCAGCTCGGGATGGTAATCGGGGAATTCGCTGACGCTGTAGAAGCGAACGGGCGTGCGCTCTTCCAGAAAGCGCACCATCTCGGCGCCGGAATCGACGAACGCGGCGGCGATGTCGTCCGGGATCAGGCCGTGCGACAGTGCGCCGAGATAGGTGAGCGCCTCCTCGCGGCTGTCGGTCTTGCCCGCCGCGATCTGGTGCGGATTGTTAGGTATCCAGATCTGGCCGCCCGACCAAGCCGTGGTGCCGCCGACACGGTCCGATTTCTCGAATATGCCAACACGTGCGCCTTGCTCGTGCGCCGTGATCGCGGCGGTCAGCCCGGCCGCGCCCGTACCCAGCACGACGACATCGAATTCCTGCATCCGCACCTCCCCGATCGCGCCGCAGCCGTCATCGGCGGCAAGCGTGTCCGAGGAATTATTATACCGTAGTGCAGATTTTGGAACCGAAAAATCGAAACCGCGCCTAGCGGACGAGGTCGATCACCACCGCCACGACGGCGCCGACGAGCGCCGCGAGGCTCGTGAGGCCGGAGATGAGGAAGCCCGCGCCGCGCTTTTCGGCGTCCTTGATGTAGCCGATCACATAGGCGATGCGGCCCACCACCCACGCCAGCGCATAGAGGCCGCCCCAGAGGTCGCCGAACAGCGTCGCCACGATCCAGACCAGCGGCAGGAACAGCACGAGCTGCTCCATCGTGTTCTGGTGGGCGCGGAAGGCGCGCTCGAACTCGGGATGGCCGGTGGTGGCGGGCGCCTTGACGCCGAACTTGCCGCGCGCCTGCCCGACCGCGATCGACGCCCAAACATAGACGGCAAGCGCCGCCAGCGTGCCGATCAGCGTCAGCGGGTACATCTGCATGAGTTTCCCTCCCCCTTTGAAGGCGATCAGGCGGGCTTGCCCGTCACCACGATCTTGCGTGCCTGCTCGGCGAAGGCCTTCGCCGAATCCTCGTCGTCGTCCCGGATTCGCACGCGCATGTCCTCGGGCACAGTGATGCCCTTCTGCACGCCGGGGCGGGCCATGATGGCCTCCAGCCAGCGCTGGACGTTCGGCAGGCCGTCGATGGAGATGCCCGACCACTTGTGCGTGCGCACCCAGCACCAGTTCGCCATGTCGGCGATCGAATAGTCTCCGGCGAGGTACTCGGTGCGCGAAAGCCGGCGTTCCAGCACCTCGAACAGGCGGCGGCCCTCGTTCTGGTAGCGGTCGATGGCGGGCTGGATCTTTTCCGGGAAGTAGCGGTAGAAGACGTTCGCCTGCCCCATCATCGGGCCGATCCCGCTCATCTGGAACATCAGCCATTGCTCGACGCGGCTCTGCGACTTCGCGTCGGTGCCGTAGAACCTGCCGGAGAGCCGGGCGAGGTAGAGCATGATCGCGCCCGATTCGAAGATCGGGAAACCGTCGTGGACGAGCGCGGGGATGCGGCCGTTGGGGTTGATCTCGAGGAACCAGTCCTGCTTCTGCACACTGGCGGTGAGGTCGATCTTCTCGAATTCGTAGTCGAAGCCCATTTCCTCGAGCGCGACCGAGGCCTTGTAGCCGTTGGGCGTCGCAGCCGTGTAGAGCTTCATCATGCGGCGGTCCCTCCCCGAAAGGCCCGATTCGAGTCGCGCTCGACGTTAATCCTTATCCGCGCGGATGGAAGTGGTCGTAGATCGTCTCGGCCATCGTCTTCGAGATGCCGGGCGCGGCCATCAGCGATTCGAGCGCGGCCGAGCGCACGGCCTTCGCCGTGCCGAAGTGCATGAGGAGCGCGCGCTTCCGCGCCGGGCCGATGCCGGGCACGTCGTCGAGCGGATTGGCGGCGATCGCCTTGCTGCGCTTGGCGCGGTGCGCACCGATGACGAAGCGGTGCGCCTCGTCGCGCAGGCGCTGGAGGTAGAACAGCACCGGGCTGTTCGTGGGCAGGGTGAGCTCGCGGCCGTCCATCAGATGAAAGACCTCGCGGCCGGCGTTCCTGTCCGGCCCCTTGGCGACGCCGACGAGCGTCACGTCGTCGATGCCCTGCTCGGCGAGGATGTCCATCGCGGCGGAAAGCTGCCCCTTGCCGCCGTCGATGAGCACGAGGTCGGGCCAGTCGGAGCCCTTGCGGTCGGGGTCTTCCTTGCCGAGCCGGGCGAAGCGGCGGCCGAGCACGTGGCGCATCATGCCGAAGTCGTCGCCGGGCGTGATCGCGTCGTCCCTGATGTTGAACTTGCGGTAGCTGTTCTTGAGGAAGCCCTCCGGCCCCGCCACGATCATGGCGCCGCCGGCGTTCGAGCCCTGAATGTGGCTGTTGTCGTAGACCTCGATGCGGCGCGGCGGTTCCGGCAGCTCGAAGATGTCGGCGAGTTCGCCGAGCAGTTTCGCCTGCGTGGCGCCCTCGGCGAGGTTGCGGTCGAGCGCCTCGACGGCGTTGCGCGCGGCCTGATCAACGAGGCGCCTCAGCGCGCCGCGCTGCGGCCGGCGGATCGCCACCTTGCGCGGACCGCGGCTGGAGAGCGCCTCGGCGATCAGCTCGCATTCGGCTGGCAGGCGGTCGACGAGGATCTCCGGCGGCAGCGGCATGTCCTCGTAGAACTGGACGATGAAGCTCCCCAGCACCTCCTCGGGCGTGCTGCCCGCCGTGTTCTTCGGGAAGAACGCGCGGTGGCCCCAGTTCTGGCCGCCGCGGATGAAGAACGCTTGTATCGAGAACTGGCCGGCCTTCTCGGCGAGCGCGATGACGTCGACGTCCTTCACGCCCTCGGCGGTGCCGGTCTGCCCCTGAATGAAGGTGAGCGCGCGCAGTCGGTCGCGGTAGACGGCGGCAAGCTCGTAGTCCTGACGTTCCGCTGCCGCCTGCATGGCCTCGCCGAGCTTGCGCTGCACCGACTGGCTCTTGCCGTCGAGAAAGTCCTTCGCGTCGGCGACGAGCTCGGCGTAGCCCGCCGCGTCGATGCGGTCGACGCACGGCGCCGAGCAGCGGCGAATCTGGAACAGGAGGCAGGGGCGGGCGCGATTCGCCATGAAGCTGTCCGAGCAGCTTCTGAGCAGGAAGACCTTCTGGAGCGCGTTCAGCGTGCGGTTGACCGCGCCCGCGCTGGCGACGGGGCCGAAGTAGACGCCCTTGCCCTTGCGGGCGCCGCGATGCTTGGAGATGCGCGGGTAGGCGTGGTCTTCGCCCAGGAAGATGAAGGGGAAGCTCTTGTCGTCGCGCAGCAGCACGTTGAACGCGGGCCGGAAGCGCTTGATGAGCTGCGCTTCGAGCAGCAGCGCCTCGGCCTCGCTCGCCGTGGTGACGATGGTCATGGCGCGCGTCAGCGACACCATGCGCTGCAACCGCTTCGGCAGCCGCGCGACCTGCGTGTAGTTGGTGACGCGGTTTTTCAGGCTGCGCGCCTTGCCGACGTAGAGCACGTCGCCGCCCGCATCGAGCATCCGGTAGACACCCGGCCGCACCGGAAGCGTCTTCAGCACGTTGCGGATCGCCGACACGCCCGCATCGAGATCGGGCGTGTCGCGCCCGCGCACGGCGAAAGTCGCCTGCTCCTCGGAAAAGCGAACAAACTGCGGGGGATCAGCCATCGCCTTCAGATGTAGGCGAGGGAGGCGGGCCTCTCAACTGTCACGGAAATGACTTGTCCCCGGAGTCTGTGGATAAGTCTCTGGACATATGGCGCGGTGCCGCGCTGGCACTGACGCGCCCCGGCTGCCGAAAAAACGGGCAGCGGCTTGCCCGTTGAAACGCCGGCGGGTAAGCGCTCGCCGATGACACCCGAGTTCGGCAGTCCCGCAAGCGCGCTGGTCACCGGCGGTGCGAAGCGCATCGGCGCCGCGCTGACGCGCGCGCTCGCGGCGGACGGCTGGCACGTCCACATCCACTGCAACGAATCGGTGGCCGAGGCGGAAGCGCTCGCAGCCGAAATCGGGGCGGGCGGCGGCAGCGCCTCGATCGTGCGCGCGGACCTTGCCGACGCGGACTCGTGCCGCACGCTGTTCGACCGGCTGAAGCCCGGAAATCCGCCGGTTTCCTTGCTCATCAACAACGCGTCCGTGTTCCGCTACGACACGCAGGCGGACTTCGAAGCGGCGCAGTGGGACGCGCAGATCGACGTCAACCTGCGTGCGCCGGCGCTGCTGACGCAGCAGTTCGCGGCGCGCTGCGCGGGGCGGAGCGGCCTCGTGCTCAACCTGCTCGACGCCAAGGTCGCCGCACCGAACCCCGATTTCTACACCTACACGGTGAGCAAGCTCGGCCTTGCCGGGCTCACCGAACTTCAGGCGCGGGCGCTTGCCCCCAACATCCGCGTGAACGGCATCGCGCCCTCGGTGACGCTGGTCAGCGGCCCGCAGACGCGGGAGAACTTCGAGCGCGCGCATGTGTATAACCCGCTGCGGCGCGGCGTGCTGGTGGAGCATGTTGTCATGACGATGCAATATTTGATCGCGCTTCCGACGATCACCGGCCAGGTGATCGTGCTCGATGCGGGGCAGCACATGCTCGGTATGCCGCGCGACGTCGCCTTCATGGTGGGAGAGGGCGCATGAGCCCCGCACCGCGCGGCCTCGTCCCCGAGGCGCTTGCGCCGAAGGCGCGGCGGATTCGGCTTCACGGCTACGAACTGCTCGTCGACATCGGCTTCCACAGCTTCGAGGTCGGCGCGCCGCAGCGGCTGCGCGTCGATGTCGACATCTGGGTGGACGAAGCGTCTTTCCCCACCGACGATCAGGTGAAGAGCGCGTGGAACTACGATTTCCTGCGCGAGACCGTGAAGACGCTGGCGGCGGCGCGGCGCTTCAACCTGCAGGAAACCTTCTGCCGCGCGGTCTACGACATCATCGCGGCGCGCAAGGGCGTGCTGGCGCTGCGCGTCGCGACCGCAAAGCCCGACATCTATCCCGACTGCGATTTCGTGGGCGTCGAGCTGTCGTCGCTGCCGCCCGGCTACTCCGAATAGGCGCGGTCGCAGGGGCCGAGCGAATCGAGCACGAAACGATAGTCCGCCTTCGCGGCGGCGGCGTCCGCCGAATCGAGCGTCGAGGTGCTGGAGGCGGGAAGGCTGCGCGGCAGACCGCAGGCGAGCCGATACCAGAGCAGGCTGCCGTCCTTCACGCCGGCCGCGGCGTCGTCGATGATGTCGCCGGTGGCCACGCTGAACGCCTTGGGCTGGCCGGGGCGCGACAGCACCACGAGCGACACCGGGTTCCCGGCCTTCGTCTGGATGAAGATCTGGCTTTCGGATTCGCCCGGCAGGCTGCCGGGGACATGGAACGCCTGCCCGAGCCCGGAAATCCGCATGTCGCGCACATCCGGGGCGGTGACGGCTTCGGCCGCGACGGCGCGCACGTAGGCGTCGCGCTCGGCCGTCCAGTCCACCTGCGCCCACGGGCGGACGAGCTGGAACTGCGCTTCGCGGCTCCCCGGCGCAAGGAACAGCAGCACGGGGAGCCCCTTCAATTTGGGCGTGCGTCCGCGCGGATCGGCCCCGATGTCGACCAGATACTCGATTTCCTTCGGAACGAATCCGGGCGCGATCAGCACGTTGCTGATTTCGGCGGTGATCAGGAAGCGGCGGAAGCCGGGGGCGAGGCCGGGAGACAGTTTTTCGCTGAGCCGCGCGGCTTTCGTGATCTCCGCGCGGACGATGATCCGCGCCTCGGTGGTCAGCGCCACGAGGTCGGCGCGCCCCGGGCTTGCCGACGCGCCGCCAAGCGGAAGCAGCGTTCCCGAGAGAAGAATCGCAAAAAAAGCCCAGAGGCGCATCAGGCTGTCCCTTTTGTTATAAAGTCGCACAAAATCCATATCTGCTCGCAGTTTAACGCATTTGGGCCATGTTTGACATGACCGTGGCATGAATTGGGCGAACGGGCGCACGCGCCACAACCCTGCCACAAAGCAGTTGCGGGTGTAGAGCGCCCAAGCTAGTAGGTCGCGTCAGGGACGGTTTGAGGCGGTTTTCAACCGCTTCATGAACGTTGAAAAAAAGGATAAGATTGCGGTTAAAGCCGCAACCGGTTTCTGATCGGCTCCAATGGGGTCGATGGTTAAGGGTCAGCTAAGAGGGAGTAACCCGCGTCCATGGCATATGCAGATCAAGGCGTAAGCTCGAAGCGCATGGTCTCCTTGGCGCTCGTTGCGCTTCTCCACGCCGTTCTCGGCTACGCCTTCGTGAGCGGCCTCGCGCTGCGCGTGGTCAAGGTCGTGACGGGTCCGCTGGAGACGTTCGAGGTCCAAGACACCAAGGTTGAAGAAGAGCCGCCTCCTCCTCCTCCGGAACTCGAGGAGATTCCACCTTACGTGCCGCCGCCCGAAGTGGTCGTCGAGACGATCGCGCCGCCGCAGCCCACGATCACCATCCAGACCGAAACGCCGCGCCCCGAGCCCGTGCGCGTCACACCGCCGCAACCCGAACCGCCGGCTCCCGCCGGGCCGACGAAGCGCGCGGAACCGAAGCGGAAATTCAGCAACCAGATCGGGGAAAGGGACTACCCCTCCGACGCCCTTCGTGCAGGACAGGAAGGCGTGACCGTCGCTCGCTTCACAATCGGCGTCGACGGCAAGGTTGCGCCGGGCAGCTGCAGCATCCAGACTTCGAGTGGCTCCAAGTCCCTGGATGAGAGGACCTGCTCTCTGATCGAGCGGCGCTTTGAATACAAGCCGGCGCTCGCCAACGGTCAGCCGGTTCAGGAAACGCGTAGTCAGGCGTTTCGCTGGGAGATTCCGAAATAGCGGATCATCCGCGGGCGACCGTTGCCGGTTGTGCGCGGAGATTTCGTATCCACACGTCTACACATCCATATTCAGTCTAGGGGACTACATATGAAGAATCTGGTTTCGCGCGCCGCGCTGACGGCGAGTGTCGCGCTCGGCACGCTGATGGTCTCGGTTCCGGCGTTCGCCGCTGAAGAGGTCTCCACGGAGAACCCTTACGGCCTCCGCGCCGCGCTCGAGCAGGGCGGCCCGATCGCGCAGGGCACGTTCGCCATCCTCGTCCTGATGTCGCTCTTTTCGTGGTACATCATCTTCACGAAGTGGTGGGACCAGCGGAAGCTGCTCATCGAAGCCAAGGACCTCGACAAGAAGTTCTGGTCGGCTCCGAGCCTCAAGGACGGCGCCGCCAAGCTCGACAAGAACTCGGCGTTCCGCCAGATCGTCGATGACGGCCTGCGCGCTGCCGACCACCACGAGGGCCGCCTGACCGACACCATCGACAAGAACGAGTGGGTGACGATGTCGCTGGCACGCTCGACGCACGCGATCAACGCCAAGCTGCAGGGCGGCCTCGCGTTCCTCGCCTCGGTCGGCTCGACCTCGCCGTTCGTCGGCCTGTTCGGCACCGTCGTCGGCATCTACCGCGCGCTCATCAACATCGGCGTCGCCGGTCAGGCCTCGATCGACAAGGTCGCGGGTCCGGTCGGTGAGGCGCTGATCATGACCGCGCTCGGCCTCGCCGTGGCCGTTCCGGCCGTGCTCGGCTACAACTGGCTGATCCGCCGCAACAAGGACGTTCAGGACCGTCTGAACAACTTCTCGGCCGACGTGCACGGCTACCTGATCTCGGGTTCCCGCGTCGGGCGCACGACTGTGGCGGCCCCCGCTGCGGCTCCGAAGGCCTGATCGCACGAAGGGGGCGTCGGCGGTCTTGCTGCCGCGCCCCCTCCCGATTTGTTTGATATCAGGAAGGATCGCTAGACATGGCGATGCAAGTAGGACCCTCGGACGACGATGACGCGCCGATGGCGGACATCAACACGACGCCCCTCGTGGACGTCATGCTCGTGATGCTGATCATCTTCCTCATCACCGTTCCCGTGGTCATTCAGACCGTGCCGCTCGAACTTCCCAAAGTGAGCAGCATGCCGACAACGACGAAGCCGGAAAACGTGCTGATCGCGGTCAACAACTCCGGCGACCTCTTCTGGGGCGTCCAGCGTCTCGACAGCAAGCAGGAGCTTTTCGACAAGGCGGTCGCGCACCTGAGGAAGGAGATCGAGCGCCAGGAGAAAGCCGGCACGCCGATCGAGCTTCCGGAAGTCCACATCCGCGGTGACGCGGGCACGGAGTTCAGCAACATCGGCGGCGTGATCTACACGATGCAGCGTGCCGGGTTCGTGAAGGTCGGCTTCATTTCAGAGCCGCCCGTCGGCTCCGTCAGCCGCTAGCCGCAAGGAGACCATAACAATGGCAATGAACGTAGGCGGTGGCTCCGAAGGCGGCGAAATGGTGGACATCAACACCACGCCGCTGATCGACGTGATGCTGGTGCTCCTGATCATGTTCATCATCACCATTCCGATCCAGACGCACGCGGTGAAGCTCGACCTCCCGTCGAACCAGACCCAGCCGCAGAACTCCCAGGTCGATCCGGTGATCAACCGCGTGAGCATCGACTTCCTGAACACGATCTACTGGAACGATCAGGAAGTGGACCTCGCGACGCTGCGCTCGTACTTCAACGACGCGGCGCGCATGGAGCCTCAGCCCGAAATCCATCTGAAGCCCGACGCGCTGACGCGCTACGACGTCGTGAACAACGTCATGGCGCAGGCGCAGATGGCCGGTGTCACGAAGATCGGTTTCGTCGGCAACGAGGCCTACGCCAACTAGGGTAGGGCCTCCGATCAAAAGGAAAGGGGCGGACCTTCGGGGCCGCCCCTTTTTTGTGTCCGTTCGCGGGACGCGCCGGATCAATCGTGCTTCGCGATGAAGTCCTCGACGACGGGCGCGATCTTCTCGCGCCAGCGGCGACCGTTGAAGATGCCGTAGTGGCCGACCTCCTTCGCGAGCAGGTATTTCTTCTTCGCGGCCGGAAGCCCGGCGGCGAGCGTGAGCGCCGCCTTCGTCTGGCCGATGCCGGAGATATCGTCGCGCTCGCCCTCCACCGCCAGCAGTGCGACGTCGGCGATGGTGCCGGGGTCGATCCGCGTGCCGCGGTGCATGAACTCGCCCTTCGGCAGCAGGTGGCGCTGGAACACGGCATCCACGGTCTGCAGGTAGAACTCGGCGGTCATGTCGCAGACGGCGCGGTACTCGTCGTAGAACGCCTTGGTCGAATCGGCGCTTTCGCCGTCGCCGACGACGAGATGCTTGAACATCTCCCAGTGGCTCATCATGTGGTTGCCGAGGTTCATAGACATGAAGCCGGCGAGTTGCAGGAACCCCGGATAGACGCGGCGTCCGGCGCCCGCGTAGATCGGCGGCACGGTGGTGATGGCGTTGTGCTCGAACCAGCTGTGCCGGCGCCCGGTGGCGAGCGTGTTGACCTCGGTCGGCGCCTCGCGCGTGTCGATCGGCCCGCCCATCATGGTGAGCGAGCGCGGCCGCGCCTTGTGCTTCCTCGCGGACATCAGCGCCGCCGCGGCATAGGCCGGCACCGAGGGCTGGCACACGGCGATCATGTGCGTGCCCGGCCCGATGTGTTCGAGGAAGGCGACGATGTAGTCGATGTAGTCGTCGAGATCGAAACGGCCCTCGTCGAGGGGGACGAGCTTCGCGTCGCGCCAGTCGGTGATGTAAACATCATGGCCGGGGATCATGCGCTCGACCGTGCCGCGCAGCAGCGTCGCGTAGTGGCCGGACATCGGCGCGACGACGAGCACCTTGGGTCCCGCCTTGCCGCTACCCTTCACGAACCGCTTGAGCTGCCCGAACGGCAGGCGGAACGCGATCTTCTCATGCACGGGGACATCGGCATCCCCGACCCTGACGCTGCCGATGCCGAACTCCGGCTTGCCGCGCGGCGCGGAGGCGTGCGCGAACACGTCGAGCGCCGATGCGATGACCGGGCTCATGCCGATATAGGCCAGCGGATTCGACGGATGCGCGAGCCAGTTGGCGCCGAGGCTGGCGAAAGCGCTGGCCCCGGCCATCATGGAACGATGCAGCTCGTAGCTGTGATAAATCATTGCAGTACCCCGCTCGGAACGCCGGCGTTTTCATCGAACGCCGGTCGTTTCCCGCGCAGCTTACCCCGTGCAAACCGCGAGTCCATCGTTTATTGCATTGCACAATGAGCGGGCCGTTAACGACGGCGCCGGAGGCCATTCGCAAATGCTGCAAAGGAGAACGCCATGACCGCGAAAACGCTTGAGGGCCGCGTCGCCCTCGTCACCGGATCGACGAGCGGGATCGGGCTTTCGGTCGCGCGGGGCATGGCCGCCGCGGGCGCGGACATCGGCATCAACGGTTTCGGCGACGCCGGGGCGATCGAGCGCGAACGCGCCGCGATCGAGGCGGACTTCGGCGTGCGCTGCGCGTTCCTGCCCGCCGACCTCTCGAAGGGCGCGGAAGCGACGAAGCTCGTCGCCGACTGCGCGGCGGCGCTCGGCGCGGTGGACATCCTCGTCAACAACGCCGGCATCCAGTACGTCGCGCCGGTCGACGAGTTTCCGGCGGCGAAATGGGAAGCGATCATCGCGATCAACCTTTCCGCCGCCTTCTACACGACGCAGGCGGCGATCCCGGCGATGAAGGCGAAGAACCGGGGCCGCATCATCAACATCGCCTCGGCGCACGGCCTCGTCGCCTCGCCGTTCAAGGCGGCTTACGTCTCGGCCAAGCACGGCATCGTCGGCCTCACCAAGACGGCGGCGCTGGAACTCGCCGAAACCGGCATCACCGTGAACGCGATCTGCCCCGGCTACGTGCGGACGCCGCTCGTCGCCGGGCAGGTGGCGGATCAGGCCAAGGTGCACGGCATGTCGGAAGACGAGGTAGTGCGGAATGTCATCCTCGCCGCGCAGCCCAACAAGCGCTTCATCGAGCCCGAGGAGGTCGCCGATTTCGCCGTGTTCCTCGCGGGCGAGAGCGGGCGCTCGTTCACCGGCGACATCCTCTCGATCGACGGCGGCTGGACGGCGCGGTGAGTTTCCCGAAAGACGCCGCCGTCCTCATCACCGGCGCCGCGTCCGGCATCGGCAAGGCGACGGCCGAGCGGCTCCATGCCGAGGGCGTCCGGCGCTTCGCGCTGATGGACATCGATGGCGCGGCGCTGGATGCGCTGACGCTCGGCGAGGCGGACGTGCTGAAGCTGACCGGAAGCGTGGCCGACCCCACCATGTGGGACGAGGCCGAGCAGGCGATTGCCGAGCGCTTCGGCGGCCTCGGCCTCGCCGTCGTCAACGCCGGGGTCTCCGGCGCAGGCGAGATCGCGGGACTGGCGTTCGACGAATGGCGGCGGGTGCTTTCGGTGAACCTCGACGGCGCGTTCCTGACGCTGCGCGCGGCGATGCGGCTGATCGCGGGGCCGGGGGCCATCGTGGTCGTGTCCTCGGTCGCCGGTATCAAGGCCGAGCTGGGCGTGGCGGCCTACGGCGCTTCGAAGGCGGCCGCCGCGCATCTGGCAAAGGTGGCGGCAAAGGAAGGCGCGCCGCGCGGGCTGCGCGTGAACGCGATCCTGCCGGGCGGTGTCGACACGCCGATCTGGAACGGCATGGACTTCTTCGAGGACATGGTCCGTGACCTCGGCAGCCGCGAGGCGGCCTTGCAGGCGATGGCCCCTGCTGCGACGCCGCTCGGCCGCTTCGCGTCGGCGGACGAGATCGCGCGGCAGATCGCGTTCCTGCTTTCGGACGGTGCGGCGACGATCACGGGCGCGCTGCTGACGAGTGACGGCGGGTATTCGCTGTAGGGTAGTGGCGGGCGCGTTCGACGGTTTATGGGTGCACAACGCATCGCTAGAAAGGCGACCGACCAGCCAACAGGTCATTCACCGGCTTCCGGCAGACGACAGTCCCACCGCGCTTCATTGCGACGGCATTGTGCCGGGGCGCAAGTAGGCGAACATGTGGGCGACGTAGTCTGCCTTGCCCAAGTCCACGCCTTCGCTCCGCAAGATCGCGTAAGCGGCCATCACGTGAAAATAAAACTGGGGTATCGCCCAATCGCGAGCATATTGCTCCGCCGTAAGATCAAAAATCATGCCCATGGGAAGCGCATGTGCGATCGGCCTTTCCGGGGACTCATCGAACTCTTCGGAAGCGAGGGATTCCACCAGTGCGATGGTTTCGTTGATCCTTGCCTGAGCGTCAGCGAGTGATCCCGGGCGCTCGGCAGCATTTCGCCCCTCATCTAGCAGAACGTCTATTGACGCAGGGAATGCCTCTCCCTTGAGCTGAAACATGCCTTCCTGCGCCTGCACGCACGCAAACCGTACCTGGGTGGATAACGGGAACATATCGGGCGCGAGACGCGCGGAGAGCAGCGCTTGCGCCTGATCGTCCGGCATTTGCGCCTGAGCCTTGTTCAGCCAGCCTGACAGCGCTTTCAGCATCTGCACATAGGTTGGGATGAGCAAGTTCGTAAGTGCCACGACGGTCCCCTTTTCTGGTCGGAAAGCATGGAGGATCTTCCTGCTCGCATGGCTCTATAGGTTTTGCCGGATTTCGACGCCAGAGAGACGCCAGAGATACGAAAGCGGTCCGGCCGATTTTGCGCTGATCTCACGGCCAGCCGCTCGCCGGGAATCCTTCCTTCCGTTCCGCCGCTGTCACGAAAAATTCACGGGCGGTTTTCCGAAACCGGAAACCATTCGGGGGCAATGCGGGCGCATGGTTCATCTCGCGGGAGCGGTGTGCGGTGCGTGTGTTCTTGGTGTTTCTGGTTCTGGCAGGCGCTGCGCCGGCTGCGGCTGCGGCGACGTGGCTCGATGCGGCGTCCGGCGCGCTGCGTGCGGCGCAGGCCATGCCGCGCTCGGCGGTGGTGCGTGGCGCGACCTGCGTGGCGCGGGTGCGCGTGGCGGTGGACGGGAACGGCCTTATCACCCGCTACGACATCGTGAAGCCGTGCGAAGAGCCGATCCTGACGCGCTCCACCGACGACCTGTTCTTCAAGGTCGGGCAGCTGCCGCC
>JACFNY010000408.1:1472-2081 GCA_019454625.1 Sphingomonadaceae bacterium | reverse complement strand
TCCTCCATGCGGATGCTGCCGCTCGCGACGTAGACGGCGCGCTCCTCGTGCTCGCCGGGCAGGTAGACGCTAGCGCCCGCCTTCGCCTCCACGTCGACGTAGAAAGTCGGCCAGAAGACATCGACGGGCGAGACCGCACCGAAGGCGTTCCCGGCGATGAGCGTGCGGCGAGCGTTGTCGAAACTGATCGCGGGAAGCGTGTCCGCCGGGTGGTGGACGAAGCTCGGCTCCGCCTCCTCGTGCGTTTTCGGGAGCGCGACCCACGCCTGTATGCCCTCCATGCGCTGGCCTGCCGCCTGCGTTTCGGGCGAGGTCCGCTCCGAATGGACGATGCCGCGCCCCGCCGTCATCCAGTTCACCGCACCGGGGCGGATCGCCTGCGCGCTGCCGAGGCTGTCGCGGTGGAAGATCTCACCTTCGAACAAATAGGTGACCGTGGCGAGGTTGATGTGCGGGTGCGGGCGCACGTCGAAGCGCTCGCCGGGCGCGTAGTCGGCCGGGCCGAAGTGATCCCAGAAGATGAAGGGCCCCACCATGCGCTGCCCCGCCACCGGAAGCACGCGCCGCACGACGAAGCCCCCTCCGAGATCGCGGCGGCGGCCCTCGATG
>JACFNY010000408.1:0-1462 GCA_019454625.1 Sphingomonadaceae bacterium | reverse complement strand
CGCGGCTTCTTCGCGCATCTGACGGCGCCGCTCCTCGATGCGGCGGCGGATCATGGCTTCAGTTCCCTCGCGAGCGTGGCATGGGTCTTCTTCCCGTATGGAGGTTTCAAGCCCGCGAGGCCCGCGAGGTCAAGCTTCGGCTGGCGGTAGACGCTCTTCGCGTGGCTGAACGTGCGGAAGCCGTCGAGCCCGTGATAGCTGCCCATGCCGGAGGGGCCGATGCCGCCGAACGGCAGGTCCTCCGCCGTCACATGGAAGATCACGTCGTTGACCGTGACGCCGCCCGAGACGGTGCGGTCGAGCACGCGGCGCTCCTCGGCGGCGTCGGCGCCGAAGTAATAGAGGCCGAGCGGCCGGTCGCGGCCGTTCACGAAGGCCACCGCCTCGTCGGTCTCACGGTAGGTCTTCACGGGAAGGACGGGGCCGAAGATCTCCTCCTGCATCACGCGCATGTCGTCCGAGACGTTCCGCACGATGCTGAGCGGCATCTTGTTCGAGTTTGTGTTCGCGAAATCCTCGCCTGCCGGGTTCACGGTGACGATCTCGGCGCCCTTGGCGGCAGCATCGTCCAGCAGCCCCTGCAAACGATCGCGGTGGCGGGCGTTCACCACGGACGTGTAGTCGTCGTTGGCAAGCAGCGTTGGATACATCTTCGCGGCCGCCGTCTTCAGCCCCTCGACGACCTCGCCTTCCTTCTCGTCCGGCACGAGCAGGTAATCGGGCGCGAGGCAGATCTGCCCGGCGTTCATCATCTTGCCGAGCGCGACGCGCTCCGTGGCCTGCGCGATGTCGGCGCTGCGCGAGACGATGACGGGGGACTTGCCGCCGAGTTCCAGCGTCACGGGCACGAGATTCTCCGCCGCCGCGTGCAGGATGTGCTTCGCGATCCCCGTGGCGCCGGTGAAGATCAGGTGATCGAAGGCAAGGCCGGAGAACGCCTTGCCCACTTCCGGGCCTCCAATGACGAAGCCGAGTTCGGCCTCGTCGAAATACTCGCCCGCGAGCGCCGCCATCAGCGCGGAGGTGACGGGCGTGAACTCCGACGGCTTCACCATCGCGCGGTTCCCGGCCGCGAACACGCCCGCGAGCGGCCCGAAGGTGAGGTTCACCGGGAAGTTCCACGGGCTGATGATGCCGACGACGCCCTTCGGCTGATACTCGATGCGCGCCCGCGCGCCGAGCAGGCCGAGCGGAAAATCGAGCTTTCGCCGTTCCGGGCGCATCCACGCGTCCAGATGCTTGATGGCGTGCTTCAGCGGCTTCACGGAAGCCATGATGTCCGTCATCAGCGTCTGCTCGGCGCTCCGGTGGCCGAAGTCCTCCGAGAGCGCCTGCACGAACCGGCCCTTGTGCGTCAGCACGAGGTCGACGGCGCGGCGCAGGCGGTCCCTGCGCACAGCCGGCGTGACGGGAAGCTCCGCCATGAACGCCGCGCGCTGCCGCTCCAGCAGCGCCTTCATCT
>JACFNY010000407.1 GCA_019454625.1 Sphingomonadaceae bacterium | reverse complement strand
CCGCCTGGGCGCGCCTCGAGGCTTTCGTCGACATCGTCGGCGACCTCGGCGGCGGTAGCCTCGAGCTCGTGCGTGTGAAGAAGGGCAAGCCGCACAGCCACTTGTCGCTGCCCATCGGCGCGCTCAAGCTCGATGCGGCGCGCAAGGCGGGCGGGCGGTCGCTCGGCAAGCTGGTGAAGAAGGCGCTCGGCGAGGTGAAATGGGCCGCGGACGGGAAGGGGTTGCCCTTCTACATGGTCGGTGGCTCGTGGCGCGCGCTCGCGCAACTCCACATGCACCTCGCCGACTACCCGCTGCCGGTCGTGCATCAGTATGCGATGGATGTCGCAGCCATTGATCACATGGCGCGCGCGCTGCCGAACCTCAGCCCGAAGCGCCTGCGCGCGATCCCGCGCCTGTCCTCGGCGCGCATCCCGCAGCTTCCGGGCGCCGCGCTGTTGCTGCGCTCGGTCGTGAAGCGGCTCGGCAGCGGCGGTGTCATCGCCTCGTCCTACGGCATTCGCGAGGGCATTCTCTACGCGGACCTGCCGAAGGACGTTCAGCGCGAGGACCCGCTCATCTCGGCCGCCCGGCAGGAAGGCGCTATCCAGGGCCGTTTCCCGCTGCACGCCGAGGCGCTGATGGAATGGATGAACGGCATGTTCACGCCGGAGATGCCGCACCATACGCGCCTGCGCCTCGTCGCCTGCGTGCTCGCCGACACGGCGTGGCGTGCGCACCCGGACTTCCGCGCGGAGCGAGGGCTGGAGCTTGCGTTGCACGGCAACTGGGTCGGCATCGACGGGCGCGAGCGCGCGCTGCTCGGCGCTGCGCTTTTCGCGGCTTACGGCGGGTCCGCGAACGACCCGGCGATCGCCGGGCTGCCCCGGCTCGCGGCGCGCGAGGAGTTGGTGCGGGCGTTCAAGTGGGGCCTTGCGCTGCGGCTCGGCCAGCGGCTGACGGCGGGCACGGCAAAGCCGCTCGAAAAGAGCCGGATCTACCGCGAGAACGGCCGCCTCGTGCTGACGCTGACGCCGCGCTACCAGCCGCTCTATGCCGAGGTCGTGGCGCGCCGCCACGAGGCGCTCGCAGCGGCGATGGGCCTGTCCGCGGTCTTTGCGGTCGAGAAGGTCTGACCCGCCTTTAGCGTCCTGTTCGCCCGGCGCGCGCCCGGCGTCAGGTGAGTTCGGTCATCCTCAGCTTGCCGTTCTGCACGGCGAAGCTCAGCCGCCCTTCGACGAGCGCGAGCGCGTCGCGGCCGAACACCTCGAATCGCCAGCCGTTCAGCAGCGGCAGCCCGTCGCGGACACCGGCCGCGAGCGCTTCGAGGTGATCCGCCTTTCCGATGAGTTTCGGCGCGACATCAGCCTCCTTGCAGCGGATCTTCAGAAGCAGCTTCAGGAGGTCGGCGACGAGCACGGCATCGGAGCCGAGGCGCGGCTTGCCCGCGTCACGCTCCGGCATCTCGCTTTCGGGAAGCGGTACGGCGGCGGCCACCGCCTCCATCAGCCGCGCGCCCATGTCGTTCGTCGTCCACGTCTTCGAAAGCCCGCGCACGCGCCCCAGCGCCTCCTGATCGCCGGGCGGGTGCGCGGCGAGGTCGGCGAGCGTCTCGTCCTTCACGATGCGCCCGCGCGGCAGGTCGCGGCGCTGCGCCTCGATCTCGCGCCATGCCGCCAGCGCCTTCAGCCGCCCGAGCGCATCGGCCTTGCGGCTCGGCAGGCGGATGCGCTGCCACGCCGTCCACGGGTCGTTGACGTAGTTCTCCGGCGCCGTCAGCCGCGCCATCTCCTCGTCGAGCCATTCGCCGCGGCCGGTCTTCTTGAGGCGGCCGAGCAGCTTGGGGAAAAGCTGGATGAGATGGGTGACGTCGCCGATCGCGTAGTCGAGCTGGCGCTTGTCGAGCGGCCGCCGCGCCCAGTCGGTGAACCGCGCGCCCTTGTCGAGGTGCGCGCCGGTGAACGAGGCGACGAGGTTGATGTAGCTGACCTGCTCGCCCATGCCGAGCGCCATCGCGGCCACCTGCGTGTCGAACACGGGCGAGGGGGTGCGGCCGGTCATGTTGTGGATGATCTCGATGTCCTGCCCGCCGGCGTGGAAGATCTTGAGAACGTCGGC
>JACFNY010000406.1 GCA_019454625.1 Sphingomonadaceae bacterium | reverse complement strand
AAATCATCTTCAGGAAGGACATCGGCGACCCCGACAAGATCGCCGAGCGCACCCGCGAGTACGAGGCGCGCTTCGCCAACCCGTTCGTCGCCGCCTCCAAGGGCTTCATCGACGAGGTGATCATGCCGCACTCGACGCGGCGGCGCATCGCCATCGGGCTCAGGAAGCTCCGCACCAAGAGCCTCGAAAACCCGTGGAAGAAGCACGACAACATCCCGCTCTAGGAGGGAGTCCCGCCCATGAACGCCCACACGCCCGTCACCGGCCCGATCACACCCGGGGTCCGCACCGACTGGACGCGCGACGAGGTCGCCGCGCTGTTCGACCTGCCGTTCGCGGACCTGATGTATCGGGCCCAGACCGTGCACCGGGCGGGCTTCGACGCCAATGAAGTGCAGCTCTCGACGCTGCTCTCGATCAAGACCGGCGGCTGCCCCGAGGATTGCGGCTATTGCAGCCAGTCCGTGCACGCCGAAACCGGCCTCAAGGCCGAGAAGCTGATGGACGTGGACAGCGTGCTCGCCGAGGCGCGCGCCGCGAAGGACGCGGGCTCCGGCCGTTTCTGCATGGGCGCGGCGTGGCGTTCGCCGAAGGACCGCGACATGCCGAAGATCGTCGAGATGGTGAAGGGTGTCCGCGCGATGGGCATGGAAACCTGCATGACGCTCGGGATGCTGACGCCCGCGCAGTCGCGCCAGCTCGCCGAGGCGGGCCTCGACTACTATAACCACAACATCGACACCTCGCCCGAGAACTACGCCAACGTCATCAGCACGCGCACCTTCGAGGACCGCCTCGAAACGCTGGAGAACGTGCGCGCCGCGGGCATCAACGTGTGCTCCGGCGGCATCGTCGGCATGGGCGAGACGCGCAGCGACCGCATCGGCTTCCTCCACGCGCTCGCCACGCTTCCGCATCATCCCGAAAGCGTGCCGATCAACGCGCTGGTGCCGGTGAAGGGCACGGTGCTCGGCGACATGCTGGCGGAGACGCCGCTCGCGAAGATCGACGAGATCGAGTTCGTGCGCACCGTCGCCGTCGCGCGCATCCTGATGCCCGAAAGCATGGTGCGCCTCTCGGCGGGCCGCGAAAGCATGTCCGACAGCGCCCAGGCGCTGTGCTTCATGGCGGGCGCGAACAGCATCTTCACCGGCGACCGGCTGCTCACCACGCCGAACGCGGGCGACAGCAAGGATGCCGCGCTGTTCGCGCGCCTCGGCGTCCGGCCGATGGAAACCTCCGTTCCCGCATGTGCCGCGCCCGCGTGCGCGGCAGAGGCTGTATCAGAGGCCGTGTAACCCGGCTGCACAGCGGCCCGCATTCATGGCGATTTAAACTTTCCGGGCGACAAGGCGTTGTATTTCAGGGCGTTCGGGCTTCACCCCGTACCCCGCAGGAAAGTGCTTCTATGAAACTCGGGCGAACGGTTGCTCAAACCCTGAGATGGGCGCGCGCCGCGAAGGCGCAGAGCGGACGGGGCTACATGGCCCAGCTTGCCGACGTCCTTCGCCTGCGCGCTGCGGGAAAGGGCGTGGGCGTTGATCTGTACTACGGACTGCGCCTGTTCGAGCCGAACCGCACGTGGCAGCAAAAGTCCGAGTATGTCGGCCTTTGGATCAAGGACAGGCTCTACCGCGTGCAGGATCCGGACACGCTGCAACTGTTCAAGGACAAGCTGCGGGCGGCCGTGTTCTTCCACGAACATGACATTCCCTCGCCCCCGATTCTCGCTGCGACCCACACCGAGATCCACGTGCCGGGCATGGTGGCGCTCCACTCGCCCGAAGCCCTGAGGGCGTGGCTTGCGGAGGGGGCACCCTATCCCCTGTTCAGCAAGCCCTCGGCCAGCTACGGCGGCTTTGGAAACGTCCTCATCGAAACATACGACCGCGCTGGCGGCAGGCTCGTATTCCGCGACGGCGGTTCCATCTCGCTCGACGATTTCGCCGCGCGCCACGGCGCGCCCGGCAAGTCCACGCTCATCTTTCAGGAAGTGCTGCGGCCGCATCCCGACATGGAGGCACTGATCGGCCCCCGGCTTGCCACCGCGCGTGTCATGGTTCTGAACGACCGTCCTGAGCCCGAAATCTATCGTGTCGGCCTCAGGAT
>JACFNY010000405.1 GCA_019454625.1 Sphingomonadaceae bacterium | reverse complement strand
GAACGCCGGAGCGCGTCCATCGGCCACTGCCGCTCGCCGAGCGCCACCGGAACGGCGACCGCCCACACGGCGAAGAGGGCGATGCAGGCGACGACGAAGAACAGCGAGCTCATCTGGCCGAGCTGGAGGACGCGGGAGGCGAGCAGCAGCACGATGCGCAGCGTCATGAGGCCGATGCCGATGATGAGCGCGACGACCAGCCCCGGCTGGAGCCGGCCGAGACCCGCGCGCATGAACGCGCGCGGGTCGCTCGTCCGTGCGAGCACGCCGCCGGTGACGGCGCAGAGAAAGACCATCACCAGCAGCCAGCGCAGCGTTTCGGCGATGGTGCCGAGCGCCGGATCGGGCGCGGTGGCGGTAGCGATGCTGAACGTCCGCAGCGCCACGGCGGGCAGCGTCAGGAAAATCAGGCCGAGGAAGATGATCGGCGCGAACTGCCGCCAGAAGATCGTGAGTGCGAGCCGGAGTGCGGCGACGATGTCGAGCGGGGCGGGGGGCTTCATGGCGCTATGGTACGCGTTCGTCCCCGGCCGACAATATGGAACTGAGTGCCGCTGACGACGAGCGCGACGTCCGCGAGGTCGCTGGCGGCGACGAGTTCGAGCGGTCCGCCGGACGGCAGCGATATGTTCGCCGCGGGCCAACTCGGCGCGCCTTTCCTGAGCGAGACCAGCCGGTCGCCCGATGCGCCGCGCAGGTGGACGTAGAGCGTGTCCCGCCCCGCCTTCGCGGCCACGACCCGGAAGCCCGCGGGCGGCGTATAGGCAAGCTCCGGCAGCGTCTGGCTGGCGGGGCCGAGCAGCGGCGCCATCGGGTAGGCGACGAGGCTGCCCGGTGGATAACGGCCGCTCGCGGTCATCCAGCCGCTTTCGCCGAGCACCGCAACGGCGCGGCCCTGGAAAAAGTCGAGCAGCCGCGCGTCGGCGGGAAGCTGGGAGCGGCGGAAGTTCTGCGCCCAGCCGAAATGATAGAGTTCATAGTCGCCGCTCGCGGTCGTCACCTCCGCGGCGTGGAAGAGGCCGCCGCCCGAAAGCGAGAAGAACGGCTTTATGCCCCGCGCGTCGAGCGGCGCAGCGAGGATCGTGGTCGCCGCATAGACCGGCTGACCGCGCGTCCAGAGCTTGAGCAGGCGCGGAACGCCCGCGCTCGTCAGCGAGCCGGGCCCGGTGTTGGCAGCGACGAGGATGCGGCTGTCGTCGTACCAGATCGCCTGTGTCGGTCCCGGCGGCAGCGCGAAGCCGTTCGGCACGAAGCCGCCCGCGCGCGTATCGTATTCGCGCAGCGCAATCCCCGGCCGTCCCGTTTCCGCGAGGAACAGCAGGCAGCGCTCGAACATCGGCGGCAGGCAGTCGGCGTCGACGAGGTGCCACGACTTGCCCTCGGCCTTGCCGAGCGCGGCGATGTCCGCCGTCACCGACCAGTCCGGCTTGCCGCGCAGCAGCGGCGTCAGGTCGCTGCGGCGCAGCACGCGGGTGTCGCCGGCCTCGCTGTAGAGCGCGAGGCCGTCGTCCTGAAAGCGCGCGACCGTTCCCGCCGAAGCGGGGAGGGCCGCCGCCGCAATCAGAAAGGCAAGGCAGATTTTGATGCGCGACCCCAACGCCATAGGCGCTGGTAACCATGAGTCAGCGGGCGGCGCAACCATGCGCCCGCCCGGATGCCGGAAATCAGCGCTCAGCCGTCAGCGTTCGGTTGCCGACATTCAACCGCCGGTGCGGGCCACCGCCGGAAGCTCGCTGCGGCCGCGCTTCACGATCAGCTTGTTGAGCGCATTCGCGTAAGCTTTCGCGGACGCGACCATCGTATCGACGTGCGCCCCCGTGCCACGCACCGTGCGGCCGTCCTCGGCGAGCACGACGCTGACCGTCGCCTGCGCGTCCGTGCCCTCGGTGACGGCGTGGACCTCGTAGAGCGTCAGTTGCGCGTCGTCGTGGGGCACGATCTTGCGCATGGCCTTGAACACGGCGTCCACCGGGCCGTTGCCGCGCGTCGTGACGGTCTGTTCCTCGCCGTCCACCTCCAGCGTCAGGATGGCGCGCGGCGGGCCGTGGGAGCCGCAGTAGATCTCCAGCTCCCGGAACTGGATCGCCTGATTGTCCCGCATCGTCTCGTCGTCG
>JACFNY010000404.1 GCA_019454625.1 Sphingomonadaceae bacterium | reverse complement strand
TTTTGCACCTGCGAAGGGCGGACGCACGTGGCACTCTGTTTTCAGGACATCATCCTCACGCTCCAGCGCTTCTGGGGCGAGCGGGGCTGTGTGATCCTCCAGCCCTACGACATGGAGATGGGCGCAGGCACCTTCCACCCGGCGACGACGCTGCGCGCGCTCGGCCCGCAGGCGTGGAACGCCGCCTACGTGCAGCCCTCGCGGCGGCCGACGGACGGGCGCTACGGCGAGAACCCGAACCGCTTGCAGCACTACTACCAGTTCCAGGTGATCCTGAAGCCGAGCCCGCCGGACATCCAGGACGCGTACCTCGAATCCCTGCGCGCCATCGGCGTGGACCTCGCCAAGCACGACATCCGCTTCGTGGAGGACGACTGGGAATCGCCGACGCTCGGCGCGTGGGGCCTCGGCTGGGAGGTCTGGTGCGACGGCATGGAGGTGACGCAGTTCACCTATTTCCAGCAGGTCGGCGGCTACGACTGCAAGCCGGTGGCGGGCGAGATCACCTACGGGCTCGAACGCCTCGCCATGTACATCCAGGGCGTCGACAACGTGTACGACCTCGATTTCAACGGGCGCGGCGTAACGTATGGCGACGTGTTCCTCGCGAACGAGCAGCAGCAGAGCGCCTACAATTTCGAGCACGCCGACACCGAGGCGCTGTTCCGCCAGTTCCGCGACGCGCAAGGCATGTGCAGGACGCTGATCGAGAAGGACCTGCCGCTGCCCGCCTATGAGCAGGCGATCAAGGCGAGCCACATCTTCAACCTGCTGAACGCGCGCGGCGTCATCTCGGTCGCCGAGCGGCAGGCCTATATCGGCCGCGTGCGCGACCTTGCGAAGGGGGCGTGCGAGAGCTGGATGAAAGTGAACAACTGGCTGGAGGCGGCATGATGGCCGACTTCCTGCTCGAACTGTTCAGCGAGGAAATCCCGGCGCGGATGCAGCGGCAGGCCGCCGCCGACCTCGCGCGCCTGTTCGCGGCCGAGATCGCGGGCGCGGGGCTGAAGGCGGAGGCGACCGAGACGTTCGTGACGCCGCGCCGCCTTGCGCTGATCGCGCGCGGGCTGCCCGCCGAGACCGAAGCGGTGTCGGAAGAGCTGAAAGGCCCGCGTACCTCCGCGCCGCCGCAGGCGCTCGAAGGCTTCCTGCGCAAGACCGGCCTGACGCAGGACCAGCTCGAAGAGCGCGACGGGGTTTACTTCGCGGTGATCGCCAAGCCGGGGCGCAGGACGGCGGACGTGCTCGCCGAGGCCGTGCCCGCCGTGGTGCGCGCCTTCCCGTGGCCGAAGTCGATGCGCTGGGGCGAGGCGAGCCTGTCCACCGAAGCGCTGCGCTGGGTGCGGCCGCTGAAAGGCGTCGTCGCGCTGTTCGGGGGCGAGGTGGTGCCGTTCGAGATCGCGGGCGTCGCCGCAGGGCGGACGACGCTCGGGCACCGGTTCATGTCTGAGGGCGCGATCGAGATCGCGGACGCGGACGACTATGCGCCGAAGCTGCGCGCCGCGCACGTGATCGTGTCGTCGGAGGAGCGCGCGGGGATCATCGCGGACACGGCCGAACGCCTTGCGGCGGACGCGGGGCTGGACCTCGTGGCGGACGCGGCGCTTGCCGAGGAGAATGCGGGGCTGACGGAATGGCCGGTGCCGCTGCTCGGCCGCTTCGATCCCGCGTTCCTCGACGTGCCGCCGGAGGTGATCCAGCTCACCGCCGCGAAGAACCAGAAGTATTTCGTGTGCCGCGACAAGGCGGGGAAGCTCGCCCCGGCGTTCGTCTGCACCGCGAACATCGTCGCGAGCGACGGCGGCGCCTCGATCGTCGCGGGCAACCAGAAGGTGCTCGCCGCGCGGCTGTCCGACGCGCGCTTCTTCTGGGAGCAGGACCGGAAGAAGACGCTTGCGGAGCACACGGCGAAGCTTTCGGAGATCGTCTTCCACGAGAAGCTCGGTACGGTCGCGGACAAGGTGGAGCGCGTAGCTATACTTGCGCATTGTTTGGCAAGAGACGGTGCCGTTAAGGGCGCTGACCCGGCTTTCGCCGAACAGGCGGCACGTCTTGCCAAGGCCGACCTCACCACCGGCATGGTCGGTGAATTCCCCGAACTCCAGGGGCTGATGG
>JACFNY010000403.1 GCA_019454625.1 Sphingomonadaceae bacterium | reverse complement strand
GTCGTAGAGCGCGTCGATGACCTGCGGGTCGACCAGCGAGTTCATCTTCATCCAGATCTGCGCGCGCTTGCCCTTGCCGGCGAAGTCGATCTCGGCCGCGATGTGGTCGAGGATGCGCTGGCGCAGCGTCAGCGGCGAGATGGCGATGCCCATCTTCTGCGCCGGCTCGGCATAGCCGGTGATGAAGTTGAACACCTGCGCCACGTCGCGCGCCAGCGCCGGGTCGGTGGTGAAATAGGAAAGGTCGGTATAGATGCGCGCGGTGATCGGGTGGTAGTTGCCGGTGCCCATATGGACGTAGTTGCGCAAGCGTCCGTCCTCGCGGCGCACCACCAGCGACATCTTGGCGTGGGTCTTCAGCTCGAGGAAGCCGAAGACCACCTGCACGCCGGCGCGCTCGAGGTCGCGCGCCCAGCGGATGTTGGCCTCCTCGTCGAATCGCGCCTTCAATTCGACCAGCGCCGTCACCGACTTGCCGGCCTCGGCCGCGTCGATCAGCGCGCGCACGATCGGGCTGTCGTTCGAGGTGCGGTAGAGCGTCTGCTTGATCGCCACCACGTCCGGGTCGACCGCGGCCTGGCGCAGGAACTGCACCACGACGTCGAAGCTCTCGTAAGGGTGGTGGACGATGAAGTCCTTTTCGCGGATGGCGGCGAGGCAGCCGCCACCGCGGTCGCGCACCCGCTCGGGAAAGCGCGGATTGTAGGGCACGAACTTCAGGTCGTCGCGCGGCAGGGCGACGATCTCCGAGACCTGGTTCAACGCCAGCGGCGCCTTGAGGATCGAGACGCGCGAGCCGGTGACGCCGAGCTCGCCGGCGACGAAGTCGCGCAGCGCCTCGGGCATCTCGTCGTCGAACTCGATGCGGATCACCTGGCCGCGGCGGCGGCGCTTCAGCGCGCTCTCGAACAGGCGCACCAGGTCCTCGGCCTCTTCCTCGACCTCGATGTCGCTGTCGCGGATGATGCGGAAAGTGCCCGAGCCATTGACCTCGTAGCCGGGAAACAGCTTGCCGATGAACAGGCCGACCGTGTCGCCGAGCGCGATGAAGCGCACGGTCCCCTCGCCGTTGGAGCGCTTGCGATCGGGCAGGCGGATGAAGCGGCGCAGCGCCTGCGGCAGGCGCAGCAGCGCCGTCATCTCGTCGCCGTCGCGCAGGTTGCGAAGTTGCAGGGCGATGGAGAAGCCGAGATTGGGGATGAACGGGAACGGATGCGCCGGGTCGATCGACAGCGGCGTCAGCACCGGGAACACCGCCTCCATGAAGTGCTCTTCGAGCCAGGCCTTCTCCTCGCGCAGAACCGCCTCGGCGCGGACGATCTCGATGCCTTCCTTGCGCAGCAGGCCGGCCAGCCGCGAATAGGTCGCCTGCTGGTCCTCCTGAAGGCGCTCGACCTCGAGCAGCAGCAATTCGAGCTGTTCCGCCGGGGTGCGCCCGTCCGGGCTCTTGATGACGATGCCCTCGCGGACCTGCCCGGCGAGGCCGGCGACGCGCACCATGAAGAACTCGTCGAGATTGGCGGCCGAGATCGACAGGAAGCGCAGGCGCTCCAGCAGCGGGTGGCGCGGATTGTCGGCCTCGTCGAGAACCCGGCGGTTGAACTGGAGCCAGGAGAACTCGCGATTGACGAAGCGGTCGGGGTTGCCCTCGGGCGAAGCGGCCAGCGCCTGCACCTTGCCCGTGAATTCGCTCTGCGCGGTCGTCGCGTCGTTCATCCTGCCACCCGAAGCCATCCGCCGCGACTGCATCAGCAGGCGCGCATTTCGTCAAGCTGCCTCCTGGCAGGCTTTTGTGACAGTTTGATATCACGGCTTGCCAAGGGCGGATTTATGCTGCAAACGCACATCAGCGATCGAGCTTGAACCTTGCGGGAGCACGTCATGGCCGACCATCCGACCATTCCCCACTTCCAGAACGATGCCGGCCACGCCTTGATCGAGATCGGCGTCAAGGAATTCATGTGCGTCGGCGCGACGCCGCCCCTCGACCATCCGCACGTCTATCTCGACCTCGGCGAGGACACCGAGAAGGTCTGCCCCTACTGCTCGACGCTCTTCCGCTACAATTCCGCGCTCCACGGGCGCGAGACCATACCCGCGGGGGTCGCCTACCATCCCAAGGCGGCAT
>JACFNY010000402.1 GCA_019454625.1 Sphingomonadaceae bacterium | reverse complement strand
GGACCTCGCGGGAAACGGCAGCGATGCGATCGTCACGGGCTTCGCGATCGACCACAGGAAGGTCGCGCCCGGCACGATCTTCGGCGCGTTCCGCGGCACGCGCTTCAACGGTGAGGATTTCATCGCCGAGGCGGTGAAGTTCGGCGCGGTGGCGGTGGTCGCCCGGCCGGAGGCGAAGGTCGAGGGCGCGCTCCACATCGCCGACGCCGAGCCGCGCCGCCGCTTCGCAGGCCTCGCGGCGAAGTTCTTCGCGCCGTTCCCGGCGACGACGGTCGCGGTGACGGGCACCAACGGCAAGACCTCGACGGCGGAGCTGACGCGCCAGCTCTGGCGCATGGCGGGGCATGTCTCCGCGTCGATCGGCACGCTCGGCGTCACCACCGCCGACGACCAGGTCTCCACCGGCCTCACCACGCCCGACGTGGTGACGTTCCTGTCGAACATGGCGGGGCTGGCGCGCGAGGGGGTGACGCACGCGAGCTTCGAGGCGTCGAGCCACGGCCTCGCGCAGTACCGCACCGAAGGCCTGCCGGTCCGCGCCGGGGCGTTCACGAACCTCAGCCGCGATCATCTCGATTATCACGGGACGATGGAGGATTATCTCGAGGCGAAGCTGCGGCTGTTCACCGAGGTCACGGACAGCGACGGGACTGCGGTGATCTGGGCCGACGACCCGGTTTCGGAGCGCGTGATCGGCGTGGCCCGTGCGCGCGGGCTCAAGGTGCTGACGGTCGGCACGAAGGGCGAGGCGCTGCGCCTCGTCTCGCGCACGCCGAACCAGCTCGGCCAGACGCTGATGATCGCGGTGGACGGCGCCGAGAAGAAGGTCGAGCTGCCGCTGATCGGCGCCTATCAGGCGGCGAACGCGCTGGTTGCGGCGGGGCTGGTGATCGCAACGGGCGGCGATGCGGCGACGACGCTCGGGCATCTCTCCCGGCTGGTGCCCGTGAGGGGCCGGCTGGAGCGCGCGGCGCTGACGCGCGCGGGCGCGCCGATCTACGTCGACTACGCGCACACGCCGGACGCGATCCGCGCCGCCATCGAGGCGCTGCGCCCGCACGCGAAGGACCGGCTCCACATCGTGCTCGGCGCGGGCGGCGACCGCGACAAGGGCAAGCGGCCGGAGATGGGCAAGGTCGCCACCGACCTCGCCGACGCCGTTTACGTGACCGACGACAATCCCCGCTCGGAGGACCCGGCGACGATCCGCGCCGAGATCATGGCGGCGGCGCCGGGCGCGACCGAGATCGGCGACAGGCGCAGCGCCATCGCGGCGGCGATCGCGGCGGCGGGCGCGAGCGACATCGTGCTCATCGCGGGCAAGGGGCATGAGCAGGGCCAGATCGTGGGAGACCGCATTCTGCCGTTCGACGATGTCGCGGTCGCGCGCGAGTGCGCGGCATGAGCTTGTGGACGGCGGCCGAGATCGCGGACGCCACCGGCGGCACCACGCACGGCGACTTCGCTGCCGAGGGGGTGACGTTCGATTCGCGCGAGGTCATCGGCGGCGAGCTGTTCGTCGCGATGAAGGGCGAGACGACGGACGGCCACCGCTTCGTTGAAAGCGCACACCGGCAGGGCGCGGCGGGATTCCTCGTCAGCGAGGATTGCGCGTATCCGCACGTGCGCGTCGCGGACGGTTTCGAGGCGTTGCAGGCGCTCGGACGGGCGGGGCGCGAACGGGCGGGCGCGACGATCGTGGGCGTCACCGGCAGCGTCGGCAAGACGAGCGTGAAGGAAGCGCTGCGCCATGCGTTTCAGGAGATCGAGCCCGAGCACACGCACTGGTCGGTGAAGAGCTACAACAACCACACCGGCGTCCCGCTCAGCCTCGCGCGGATGCCGGGTGACACGCGGCTCGCGGCGTTCGAGATGGGCATGAACCACGCGGGCGAACTCGCGGCGCTCACGCGGCTGGTGCGGCCGCACGTCGCCGTGGTGACGTGGGTCACGTCCGCGCATCTCGCGTTCTTCGACAGCGAGGAGGCCATCGCCGACGCCAAGGGCGAGATCTTCGAAGGGCTGGAGCCGGGCGGGGTCGCCGTGCTGCCGTTCGACAGCGCCCACTACGCCCGTTTGCGCGCGAAGGCGGAGCGGCACGCGGCGCGCATCCTCAGCTTCGGCAGCGG
>JACFNY010000401.1 GCA_019454625.1 Sphingomonadaceae bacterium | reverse complement strand
AGAGGTTCGGATAGCCCAAGCTGCCCGCCGCGCCGGAGCCGTGGCACTGCACGCAGTGGACCTTGAACGCGGACTGCCCGCCCGCGACCGCGGCCTGCAGCAGCCGGGGGTCGTTCGGGATGTCCTCGACCGGCGTGCCGGCGATGGCCTGCCGCACGGGCGCGAGCTTCGCATCGGCGGCGGCGAGCTCGGCCTTCAGCGCGCCCCGGCTCGACCAGCCGAGCGTGCCGGCGGTCGCGCGCTCCAGCATCGGCCATGCCGGGTAGAGCACGGTGTAGATCACCCCCCACACGATGGTGATGTAGAAGAGCCACAGCCACCAGCGCGGAAGCGGCGTGTCGAGTTCCTCGATGCCGTCCCATTCGTGGCCGACGGTTTCGGTACCGGTCGGCTCGTCGATGCGTTTGTTGTCAGCCATTGTGGTCGTCCCGGTCGAAGATCATGTTGGCGGCGCGCTGGTGATGGTCGCGCGCCCGGGGGCGGAAGGTCCAGCCGATCAGCACGAGGAACACGACCCCCATGAAGACGAGGCCCCAGCTGTCGGCGAAGTGGCGCAGCGCATCGTAGCTCATCGCGGCTGCTCCTGCGCGGCGGCGGCTTCGAAATCGACGAGCGTGCCGAGCATCTGGAGATAGGCGACGAGCGCGTCCATCTCGGTGAGCTTTTTCGGGTTGCCGTCGAAGTCGCGGACCTGCGCTTTCGGGTAGCGCTTGCCGAACGCCTCGAGGTCGCCGAACTCGTCGACCTGCAATTTCAGGTCGTCGTTCGCGGCCGCGATCGCCTCGTCGCTGTAGGGAACGCCGACGCGGCGGAGCGCGACGAGGTGCTTCGACATGTCGCCCACCTTCAGCGGCCGGTCCTTCAGGAACGCGTAGGGCGGCATGATCGATTCCGGCACCACGGAGCGCGGGTCGATCATGTGCTGGACGTGCCACTCGTCCGAATAGCGGCCGCCGACGCGCGCGAGGTCCGGCCCGGTGCGCTTCGATCCCCACTGGAACGGGTGGTCGTACATGCTTTCGGCCGCGAGGCTGTAGTGGCCGTAGCGTTCCACCTCGTCGCGGAACGGCCGCACCATCTGGCTGTGGCAGTTGTAGCAGCCTTCGCGGATGTAGATGTTGCGGCCCGCCAGTTCGAGCGGCGTGTAGGGACGGACGCCCTCCACCTTCTCGACCGTCGAGTCGATCCAGAACAGCGGCGCGATCTCGACGATGCCGCCGATGAGCACGGCGATGAAGGCGCCCACCGAAAGCAGGGTGACGTTCTTTTCGAGGCGTTTGTGATCGAAGAAACGGGAAGCCATGAGGGCGCGTCCTATTCTGCGGGCTGCGGCGCGAGCGGGCGGTCCGCCTCGGCGTCGTAGGGGGTTTCGGTCAGCGGCTTCTCCTCGCGGAGCCTGCCGGCGATCGTCATCCAGACGTTCCAGACCATGAACACGGCACCCAGCAGGTAGAGCACCCCGCCGGCGGCGCGGATCAGGTAGAGCGGGAACATGGCCGCGACGACCTCCGCGAAGGAATAGACGAGGTAGCCGTCCGCGCCGTACTCGCGCCACATCAGGCCCTGCATGACGCCCGCGATCCACATCGCGGCGGCATAGAGGACGATGCCGAGCGTGGCGCACCAGAAATGCCAGTTCACCATCCGGAGGCTGTAGAGGCGCTGGCGTCCCCACAACCGCGGCACCAGGTAATAGACCACGGCGAAGCTGATCATGCCGTTCCACCCGAGCGCGCCGGCATGGACGTGTCCGACGGTCCACTCGGTGTAGTGGGACAGCGAGGTGACCGCCTTGATCGACAGCATCGGGCCTTCGAAGGTCGCCATGCCGTAGAAGGCGAGCGCCAGCACCATCATGCGGATGATGGGGTCGGTGCGGATCTTGTCCCACGCGCCGTTCAGCGTCATCAGGCCGTTGATCATGCCGCCCCAGCTCGGCATCCACAGCACCACCGAGAAGACCATGCCGAGCGTCTGCGCCCAGTCCGGCAGCGCGGTGTAGTGCAGGTGGTGCGGACCCGCCCAGATGTAGAGGAAGATCAGCGACCAGAAGTGGATGATCGACAGGCGGTAGCTGTAGATCGGCCGTTCCGCCTGCTTGGGCACGAAGTAGTACATCATCGCGAGGAACGGCACGGTGAGGAAGAACG
>JACFNY010000400.1 GCA_019454625.1 Sphingomonadaceae bacterium | reverse complement strand
GCGGCGTTCCTGTTCATCCTCTGGATCGCGCGCATCGACACGTCGGACCGGCAGAAATACGACATCTTCTTCCGCTCGGTCTCGGGCCTCGCGCGCGGCAGCGCGGTCAACTATTCGGGCGTGCCCGTCGGCACCGTGCAGGAGATTCGGCTGATGCCGGAATCGCCCAACTTCGTGCGCGTGCGCATCCAGATCGACGAGGGCGTGCCGATCCTGCAGGGCACGGTCGCGACGATCACCGGCGTCGGCTTCACAGGTGTTTCGATCGTCGAACTGGAAGGCGCCATCAAGGGTGCGCCGCCGATCGACGAGCCGGGGCCGTTCGGCGCGCCCGTCATTCCCACGAAGCCCGGCGCGCTCGGCCAGCTTCTCGATTCCGCGCCGCAGCTTCTCGAACGCATCAGCACGCTCACCGCGCGGCTCAACGAGGTGCTGAGCCCGCAGAACCAGGCATCAATCGCCGGCATCCTCGAGAGCACGAACACGATCACCGCCGCGATCGCCAGCCGTGACGGCGACATTGCCGAAGCGGTGACGGAAATCCGCGCCACGATCGAGGAAACCCGGAAAACGGCGGCGGCGCTTGCCGTGCTCGCGGACAGCACCAGCAAGCTGGTCGATGCCGAAGGCAGGCCGCTCGTCGCCGACCTGCGCAAGACGTTGCAGCGCGCGGACACGGCGCTCGGCGAACTGGAGGCGACCTCGCGCGCTGCGCGCGCGGGCGCCGAATCGTTCAACGCGCACACGCTGCCGGAGGTCAACCTGCTCGTCGGCGACCTGCGCGAGATGTCCCGCTCGCTCGGCGCCATCGCCGCGAAGCTCGATGAAGACCCGGCGGGCGCGCTCGTCGGCGGGCGCAAACTTCCCGAATACAAGCCCGACGGAGGCAAGGATTGATGAAGCCGATCGCGAAACCGATCGTCCCGGGCGCCGTTGGCGCTGTTCTCGCAGCCGCCCTGCTCGCCGCCGCCTGCGGGCCGCTGGTGCAGATCGGCGGCGCCGGAGAGGCGCCCGATTCGCTGCTCACCATCAGGGCCGGGACCGGCGAACCCGTGGCCGTCACCGGCAAGCCGCTGCTCGTGGCGATGCCAAGCGCGCCGGGCGCCCTGCGCACGCTGCGCATCCCGGTCACCACCGAGGCGACCGAGATCGCCTACCTGCCGAAGGCGAGCTGGGTCGAGCAGCCCGTGGTGCTGTTCCAGCGCCTGCTCGGCGAGGTCGTGCAGGCGCGCACGGGCCGCCCCGTGGTCGACGAGCGCAATGTCGACATCGGCGCCGCGCACCGGCTTTCCGGGCGGCTGCTGGAGTTCGGGCTCGACGCCCGCGGCGCGCCGCAAGTGCGCGTGCGCTATGATGCCATATTGTCGTCCCCCGGAACCGGCTATGTTGCGAGCCGTAGCTTCGAGGCAACGCGGCCGGCTTCGGCCGAGACCGGCCCGGCCGTCGCCCGCGCGCTCAACGAGGCGGCAAACGAGGTCGCGGCAAGCGTGGGGGACTGGATTGCATCGCAGCCGTAACGAGACAGGGAACCGGCGGCGGCGCTCGCCGGTTTGCGCAATGGCAGGTTCATTTTTTGAGGGATGTCCAATGAGGAAGGAAGCGCGTCAGGCTCTTGGGATCGCCGTCAGCACGGTCGTGCTCGGCGCCTGCGTCACCGGCCCCGGCACCAGCGCGAACGCGCAGAAGCCACGCCAGATCAGCGCCAGCGAACGCGCGCAGGCGGCCCAGGCGCATCCGGAGATCATGGCCGAGTTCGGCGGCGCCTACGAAGGCCCCGGCACGGCGATGGTGAAGCGCATCGGCAAGGAGGTCGCGGTGCGCTCGAACATCGCGTCCGCCGAGAACGAATGCACGGTGACGCTGCTCAACACCACCGTCGTCAACGCTTTCGCCATCCCCGGCTGCTACGTCTACATGACGCGCGGGCTCCTTTCGATCATGAACAGCGAGGCGGAACTCGCCTCCGTGCTCGGCCACGAGGTCGGCCACGTCGACGCGCAGCATTCGAAGAAGCGCCAGAACGCCGCGCTCGGCAGCGGCATCGTCTCGATCCTCGCCACCGTGCTCACCGGCAGCAGCCAGATCGGCCAGCTCGCCGGTCAGTTGGGGCAGGTATGGACGCTCAAGTACTCGCGCGACCAGGAATATCAGTCCG
>JACFNY010000399.1 GCA_019454625.1 Sphingomonadaceae bacterium | reverse complement strand
GGGCTGGGTGGGCCCGTCCTTACCGTCAACACGCTCTTCACGCTCTTGTTCGACGTCGCCGAGGAGCGCGCCGACCGCGACACGCTAATCCACCTGCTCGGCGAAATGCAGCTTCCCGAAGGCGTGCGCCAGGAACTGCGCGCCTCGTGGCTGAGCACGCCAGTGCGCGACCCGGCGGTACGGCGCGGCGAATTCCGGCTGGTCACCAGCGAGGGGCAGCCGCTCGACGTGGAGTGGTACAGCGCGCCGGTCTATCAGGAATCGAGCGTGCTGGGACGCATTTACACCTTCCACGATGTCTCGCCGGAACGCGCCGCCCAGCGCCTGCGCGCTGCCTTCCTGTCGCGCATCTCGCACGAGCTGCGCACGCCGCTGACTTCGATTCGGGGCTTTGCCGAGTTCATCCTCGAAGCGACCGGCGACCAACTGCCCGACCTCGCCCGCGAATACACCGAGATCATCCTCGACAGCGCCAAGCACCTGAACACCGTCTTCACCGACATGATCGAGATCACCCGCGCCGACCCCGGCGAGCTGAAGCTCAATAAGGTCGAGGCGCATCTGCCGGACATCATCATCGGCGTGGTGGCGCGGCTGGAGCTTCAGTACAAGGCGCGCAAGCAGCAGGTGATCATGGAACTGGACGACGACCTGCCGATGGTCAGCGTCGATATCGACCGGCTGACGCAGGTGCTGGAAGAGCACGGGCTGGGCAATCTGAAGCGCGTCGCCTCGCTCGCCGAGGCGCAAGAGCTGAAGCCGGGCGAGGCGGGGCTTGCCGTGCTGCCGCTGGAGGCCGGGTTCGAGACGCAGAACCTCGTCGTCGTCGCCGAGCAGGACATCCTCGGCGACCGCCTGATTCGACGTGCCAAAAGGCGGCGCAAGGCGTCTGATTTCATTGCCGAAGTCGCGGCGCTGTCGGCCGGCGACATCGTCGTCCACGCCGACCACGGCATCGGCCGTTTCGTCGGATTGAAGACCATCGAAGCGGCCGGCGCGCCGCATGACTGCCTCGAAATCCGCTATGCCGGCGACGACCGGCTGTTCCTTCCCGTCGAGAATATCGAGCTCCTGTCGCGCTACGGCTCGGAATCGACCGAGGCCGTGCTCGACAAGCTCGGCGGCGTCGCCTGGCAGTCGCGCAAGGCCAAGCTGAAGCGCAAGCTGCTCGAAATGGCCGGCCAGCTGATCAAGCTGGCGGCCGAGCGCCAGATGCGTCCCGCGCCCGTCATCACCCCGCCCGACGGGCTCTACGGCGAGTTTTCCGCGCGCTTCCCCTATGACGAGACCGACGACCAGCTTTCGGCGATCGAGGCGGTGACGGAAGACCTGGCCGCCGGGCGCCCCATGGATCGGCTGATCTGCGGCGATGTCGGCTTCGGCAAGACGGAAGTTGCGCTGCGCGCCGCCTTCCTTGCCGCCATGGAAGGGTTCCAGGTCGCGGTGGTGGTGCCGACGACGCTGCTGGCGCGCCAGCATTTCCGCACCTTCAGCCAGCGTTTCGCCGGCCTGCCGGTCACGGTGCGGCAGGCGTCGCGCCTTGTCGGGTCGAAGGAGCTGGCCGAGACCAGGAAGGGGCTGGCCGACGGCACGGTCGACATCGTCGTCGGCACCCATGCGCTGCTCGGCTCCTCGATCACCTTCAAGGATCTCGGCCTGCTGATCGTCGACGAGGAGCAGCATTTCGGCGTCAAGCACAAGGAGCGGCTGAAGGAGCTGAAGAGCGACGTGCATGTGCTGACGCTCTCGGCCACCCCGATCCCGCGCACGCTGCAACTGGCCCTGACCGGCGTGCGCGAACTGTCGCTGATCGCCACGCCCCCGGTCGACCGCATGGCGGTGCGCACCTTCATCTCGCCCTTCGACCCGCTGGTGATCCGCGAGACGCTGCTGCGCGAACGCTATCGCGGGGGCCAGAGCTTCTACGTCGTGCCGCGCATCTCCGACCTTCCCGACATCAGGCGCTTTCTCGAGGAGCAGGTGCCGGAGCTGAAGGTGGCGACCGCCCATGGCCAGATGGCGGCGGGCGAGCTCGACGACATCATGAACGCCTTCTACGACGGCCAGTACGACGTGCTGCTCTCGACCACCATTGTCGAATCCGGCCTCGACATACCGACCGCCAACACGATGATCGTCCACCGGGCCGACATGTTCG
>JACFNY010000398.1 GCA_019454625.1 Sphingomonadaceae bacterium | reverse complement strand
GCCGCGTGCTGCTGGTCGCCTCGCTTGCCTCGCTCGCATGGCTGGCGCTTGCCGCCGCCGCCCTTTGGCTGATCGTGGGATCTTCGGGCGCCGGTGCGCTGACGCTCACCGAATGGGCGGGCGTCGCGGGCGGAGTCGCCGCGCCGCTTTCGGCGATCTGGCTGATCGCACTGGTCGCCGCACGCGTGTGGCCGGGGCAGCAGCGCGAGATGCTGGCGCGAATCGAGGCCGCCGAGGAACGCTTCGCGCTCACCGCGCGCGAAACCCGCACGCAGCTTGAAAGCATCGACGCGGTGCTGGCGGCCGTGACCGCGCGCGTCGAGGGGCTGCGCAAGGTGTTCGCCGACGAGGTCGAGGGCTTCGTCACCGCCACCGACGCCGCCGTGCACCGCACGCGCACGCTTGCGGGCGCGCTCGCCGAGGATCGCGCCGCGATCGACGCCAGCGCCGCCGCGCTCGCGGAAAGCGGCGACAAGGCGCGCGCCAGCTTCGATTCGCTCGCAAGCACCCTCCCCGAGGCCGAGGCGCAGGTGAACCGCATCGCGGGCCTGCTCGCCACCAGCGCCACGGACGCGCGCACGCAGCTCCAGGAGACCGAGGACCTGCTCGCCGCGGTGTGGACGCGGAGCGAGGAAGCCGGGGCGCAGGCGAAGGCCGCGACCGAAAGCCTCACCGGCGTCATTTCCGCCATCGCCGCCTCCGCCGCCGACGCGGAAGGCCGTCTCGGCACCTATGCGGCTGCGCTCGAAGCGAGCGGCGACGCCGCGCTCGCGAAGACCGGCGAGGCGCTGGAAGCGACGCGCGTCGGCGTCGAGGCGCAGACGGCGGCGCTCGCCGCCGCGATCTCGCGCACCTCGCTCGACCTCGAAGACATCGGCGGCCGCGCCATCGAGACCATCGCGGGGCGGATCACCGCCATCGCCGAGCACGTCTCCGAACTCAGCAGGCGCATCGCCGAGCAGGACGCGGGCAGCCGCGGCTTCCTCGACACGGTGGAGCGCGGCTTCAGCGTGCTCGACGCCAAGCTCGGCAACGCCGCCAATTCGAGCGAGAGCGTGCTCGCCAGCCTCTCCGCGCGGATCGCGCAGGTGCGCGGCGAGATCGATTCGCTCGCCGCACCGCTCGGCACGACGCGCGGCGCGGCGAAGGAGATCGGCGATGCGCTCGGCGCGGTGCGCGCGGCGACCGAAGAGGCGCTCGCCTCGCTCGCCGAGGGCGTGCCGTCGGGAGCCGAAAAGGGCCTCGGCGCCATCGACGCGCTGCGCGGCTCGGTGGCGAACCTGTCTCAGGACATCGACCGCGTATCCGAGCGGGCCGCCGCCATCAACACGCCGATCGCGGCGGGCCGCCGCGCCATCGACGAGCTGCTCGACGGGCTGGAAGACCAGCGCGAGAGCCTGGAGGCCGTGGTCGGCAAGGTGCGCGGCGAGATCGAGACGGCGCGGGGCATCCTCTCCGGCGTCGAGCAGTCGGCGGAAAGCACGGCGCTCAGCGCGACGACGCAGCTCATCGACGCGCTCGGGCGCGTGCGCGAGGTGGCGGCGCAGACGGCGGGCACAGTGAAGAGCGCGCTCGAAGCGGTCGTCGACGAGGCGCGCGAGGCGCTGTCGAAAGCGTCGCGCGACGCCGTGCGCCAGAGCGCGATCGAGCCGGTGGAAACGCAGATCAAGGCGCTGGAGACGGCGGGCGCGCGCAGCGCCGACGCGGTGCAGGCGGCCGCCGAGCGGCTGTCGCGCCAGCTGGTGTCGGTCGCCGAGACCGCCGCCGCGATCGAGACGCGCGTCAACGAGGCGGACGCGCACCTCGACGCCGCGCTCAGGAAGGACATCGGCCGCCAGTCCGAGCTGCTCGTAGAAGCGCTCAACAGCGCGTCCATCGACATCGCCAAGGGGCTCTCGGCGGAAGTGACCGAGACGGCGTGGAAGCAGTATCTCGCGGGCGAACGCGGCGTATTCTCGCGCCGCGCCGTGCAGATCCTCGCGAACCGCGACGCCAAGGAGGTCGCGCGCCGCTACAGCGAGGACGCCGAGTTCCGCGACGGCGTGCGCCGCTACATCCACGACTTCGAGGCGATGCTCCGCCGCTTCAACGCCGACCGCGACGGCAACGCGCTTTCGATGACGCTGCTGTCGTCCGACCTCGGCAAGCTCTACGTGGCGC
>JACFNY010000397.1 GCA_019454625.1 Sphingomonadaceae bacterium | reverse complement strand
TTCGTAATGGTGCAGCTGATCCTGTCGTCGCTGGTGGCGATCCTCACCACCTTCGGCATCGTGCTCTCGCTCATCTAAGAAAGCGTCGAGTTCTTCCGGCGCGTGTCGCCGATCGAGTTCCTGTTCGGCACCAACTGGAGCCCGCAGACGGCGATCCGCGCCGATCAGGTCGGCTCGTCGGGCGCGTTCGGCGCGGTGCCGCTGTTCTGGGGCACGATCTTCATCGGCGCGATCATCGCCATGATCGTGGCGATCCCGCTCGGCCTCATGTCGGCGATCTACCTGACGCAGTATGCGAAGCCGCAGGCCCGCAAGATCATGAAGCCGATGCTGGAGGTGCTCGCGGGCGTGCCCACGGTCGTCTACGGCTATTTCGCGGCGCTCACCGTGGCGCCCGCGGTGCGCGACTTCGCGCTCTCCATCGGCATCTCGAACGCCAGCTCCGAAAGCGCGCTCGCGGCGGGCGTGGTGATGGGCATCATGATCATCCCGTTCGTCTCCTCGATGGCGGACGATTCGATCACCGCCGTTCCCGCCGCGATGCGCGACGGCAGCCTCGCGATGGGCGCGACGACCTCCGAGACGATCAAGCGCGTGCTGATCCCGGCGGCGCTGCCCGGCATCGTCGGCGGCGTGCTGCTCGCCGTCAGCCGCGCGATCGGCGAGACCATGATCGTGGTGATGGCCGCGGGACTCGCCGCCAACCTCACGGCCAACCCGTTCCAGTCGGTGACGACCGTCACCGCGCAGATCGTGCAGCTCCTGACCGGCGACCAGGAATTCGATTCGGCGAAGACGCTCTCCGCCTTCGCGCTCGGGCTCGTGCTGTTCGCGGTGACCCTGTGCCTCAACATCTACGCGCTCGCGGTCGTGAAGCGCTACCGGGAAGCATATGAATAGCCCGCGCATACAGACCGACTGGGCGTCGCCCGCGATGCAGGCGCGCGTGCGCCGCCGCTACGCGAAGGAACGCCGCTTCCGCTTCATGGGATTCGCCGCGCTGGCGCTGGCGGGGGCGTTCCTGCTGTTCCTGCTGGGGACGATCTTCGCGAACGGCTACACGGGCTTCCTGCGGACCGAGGTGAAGCTCGCGGTCGACTACGATCCGTTCACGCTCGGCGTCGACCGCAGCGCGCTCGACGGGCCGGGCGGCGAGAACGCGCTCAACACGGCGAATTTCCAGGGCGTGATGACGGCGGCGGCTTCGGCGCGCGCGCAGCCTCTCGGCATCGCCGCGCGGGATCTCGTCAGCGAGGGCGCGTGGCTCGCGCTGCGCGAGGCGGTGCGCGGCGACTCCGGCCTCATCGGCAAGCGCGTCGACGTCTGGGTGCCCACGTCCGGCGATTTCGATCTGCTCGGCAAGGGCCTCATCGACCGCGACGCGGCCGAGGCGAACCGGCCGGTGTCGGACGCGGAGATCGCGGCGTTCGACCGGCTGAAATCCGAAGGCGCGGTGCGCACGACGCTCAACACCACCTTCCTCAGCATGGCGGATTCGACGAGCCCCGAACTCGCGGGCATCTGGGGCGCCGCCAAGGGCTCGCTGCTGACGCTCCTCGTCACGCTGCTGCTGTGCTTCCCGATCGGTGTGATGACGGCGATCTACCTCGAGGAATACGCGCCGAAGAACCGCGTCACCGACATCATCGAGGTCAGCATCAACAACCTGGCGGCGGTGCCGTCGATCATCTTCGGCCTGCTCGGCCTCGCCTTGTTCCTCAACGTCTTCGGGATGCCGCGCTCGGCGCCCGTCGTCGGTGGGCTCACGCTCGCGCTGATGACGCTGCCGGTGATCGTCATCGCCGGGCGCATCGCCATCAAGTCGGTGCCGCCGTCGATCCGCGACGCCGCGCTCGGCGTCGGCGCCTCGCCCATCCAAGTGGTGTTCCACCACGTGCTGCCGCTGGCGCTGCCCGGCATCCTCACCGGCACGATCATCGGCATGGCGCGCGCGCTCGGCGAGACGGCGCCGCTGCTGATGATCGGTATGCGCGCCTTCGTCACCGACGTGCCGGGCGGCTTCACGACCCCTGCGACCGTGCTCCCCGTGCAGATCTTTCTCTGGTCCGACGAGGTCGCGCGCGGCTTCGTCGAGAAGACCTCCGCCGCGATCATCGTGCTTCTGGTTTTCCTGATGCTGATGAACGGCCTCGCGATCTACCTCCG
>JACFNY010000396.1 GCA_019454625.1 Sphingomonadaceae bacterium | reverse complement strand
CTACCCGGCGGCGGCGAGTTCGGCCGCCTGCCTCAGCGCCTCGATCGGCTGCGCGCCGACCACGGCGACCTTGTTCGCGAAGATATGGGTGGGCACGCCGCTGACGCCGATCGCGCGGGCGCGGCCCGCCTCGGCCTCGATCACGTCGCGGTCGGCGTCCCCCGCCAGCAGGTCCTCCAGAATGGCGCGGTCCATGCCCGCCGCGGCGCCGATGTCGGCAAGGACGGCCGCGTCCCCGATGTCGCGGCCCTCGCTGAAATAGGCGCGGAACAGCCCCTCGGCGACGGCATCCGCCCGCCCCTGCCCGCCCGCCCAGCGCACGAGGCGGTGCGCGTCGCGCGTGTCCGGCACGCGCTGCACACGGCTGTAGTCAAGATCGAGGCCGACACCCTTCGCGGCGGCGGTGACTCCGGCGCCGAGTTCGCGGGCTCGCGCGTCGCTGCCGAACTTCTGGCGCACGAACCCGGCGCGGTCGACGCCGCCCGCGGGCATGTCCGGGTGCAGCAGGTAAGGGTGCCAGCGCCGCTCGATGTCGGCCTCATTCGCGAACGTGTCGAGGTGGCGCTTGCCGATCCAGCACCACGGGCAGACGAAATCCGATACGACGTCGATGGTGATCGCCATGCAGCCTCTCCCGCGCGGCAATGGAGTCAGGCGGCGACCGCGACCTTCCTTGCCTTCAGCGAGGCGACGAGGGTCCGCGCGTCCGCACTGCCGTCCCAGCAGGCGAGAGTGTAGCCGATCCTGAGCGTGATGGAAGTTCCGCCCCGCAGGTCGACCTTCTGGAAGCGCAGCACGTTCGCGAGGCGGCGGACCGCGACATTCGCGCTCGCGTAGCGCGTGTCGGGGAACTGCACGAGGATGCGGCTGCCGGAGAGGCGCGTCGCCATGTCCTCGCCGCGGATGCAGCGGCGGACCACGTCGCCGACGCGGCGCATCACGATGTCGCCCGCCAGATAGCCGTGCGCGGCATTGATCTCGTCGAGGTTCTCGATCGTGAGCCCCGCGACGGCGACGGGAAGCGAAAGCTCTGTGCATTCCCGCAAGGTCGCCTCGAGATGCGCCATGCCGAAGCCGTGGCCCGCAAAGCCGGTGAGGCCGTCGCGGATGACCATCTCGACATGCTGCGCGTAGCGCGCGGCAAGCGCGGCGCGCAGCGCCTCCAGCCGCTTGAACGAGGCGAGGTGCACGGAGAGCTGCTCGCTCGACAGGCACGTGGGCGCGACATCGGTGATGCCCGCGTTGAACACCGTGTCGAGATCGAGCCCGGAGACGTCCGGCGTCGCGAGCAGCACGGGAAGGTTGTAGAGCGCGGGCACGCGGCGCATCCGGTCCGCGAACGCGATCGCGCCTTTCGGGTCCACCGCCGAGCAGAGCAGCACGGCGTCGAGGTTGCTGCGGTAGAGCAGCGTGCGCGCCGCCTCGGGATCGTCGCAGACCTGCGCGTCGGTGCAGGACCGCACGGCGCGGTTGAACTGTTCGGCGCAGTGCGCGCTCTGGTCGAACTGCACGAGCAGGACCGACGCGCGGCGGCTCTGGATCACCGGCTCGGCGGGCGCGAGGAAAAGCCCGTCGCCGCTCGTGAAGCCGCGCGCCGTCGCCTGACGGCGGGCAAGCTCGCGGCGCATCGTGGAGAGGCGCAGCAGCACCCCGACGCGGCTCGCGACCTGCGTGGGGTGCATGGGCCGATGGATGATGTCGTCGAAACCGGCGTGCTGGAGATCGCGGTGGAGCGCGGCGGTGCCGTCCTCGGTGAGCGCGACGAGCATCATGCCCTCGCGCTGCGTCCACCGCTCGGCGCTGCGCGCGAAGGTGGTGACGGCGGCGATGCCGATTTCCGCACCGGCGAGCACGATGACGAGCTGATAGCGCCCGCTCGAGGCGAGCGGGATCGCCTCCAGCCACGGCGCAGGCTGCACCTCGGTGAACTTGTCGGCCGCGATTTTGGCGGCGCCCGCCTTCGCGTGCGCTTCATCCTTGCCGACAACGAGTACGCGATTGGCCTGCACGAGCCAGCCTGCCCCCTGTAATACCCTTAATGTGCAGCTTTCTAAGGGACGGCGGTTAAGGATTGGTCAAGCGGCGCGGGCGTGCTGCCAGGTCTCCACGAACGGCGCCAGTTCATCCGGCGCGAGCGGCGGGCTGCTCGCCCCGATCGTCGCGGTGAGCCCGAG
>JACFNY010000395.1 GCA_019454625.1 Sphingomonadaceae bacterium | reverse complement strand
TGACGCCGCACGCGCCGGGCTACCGCGCGTTCAATCCGGCATACGGCTTCCTGTTCAACAGCTACTACGAGGCGGCCGGGCCGCGCCTCCGCCGCGACCGGCGCGGAATGCTGACGCGCCCGGCGCTCGCGGAGGTCCTCGCGTGGCGCGCGCACGTCGATGCGGCGCTGGAGGACGCGCTCGATTCGCTCGCCGCCGCCGCGCGGGCGCTCGTCACGCTCGGCTGCCACCACGAGCAGCAGCACCAGGAGCTGCTGCTGACGGACATCTTGCACCTGTTCGCCGAAAACCCGCTCGCGCCCGCCTATGCCGAAAACGCTCCCTTTCCCGCGGCGGCGCGGGATGCGGCCCACGACTGGATAGCGCATCCCGGCGGCATCGCATCCATCGGCCACGCCGGAGACGGCTTCGCCTTCGATTGCGAAACCCCGCGCCACCGGGTGCTGCTCGAACCCTTCGCGCTCGGATCGCGGCTGGTGACGAACGCCGAATGGGCCGCGTTCATCGACGACGGCGGCTACCGCGCGCCGACGCTCTGGCTTTCGGATGGCTGGGCGTGGGTGGAGCGTGAAGACATTCGCGCACCGCTCTACTGGCGGTGGGAAGACGGCGGCTGGTCCGCGATGACGCTCCGCGGCCGGATGCCCGTCGATCCCGCCGCGCCTGCGACCCATGTCGGCTATTTCGAGGCCGACGCCTTCGCGCGCTGGGCCGGCGCGCGCCTGCCGCGCGAGGCGGAATGGGAGGCGATGGCGACAGGGGCGGCAGGGGCGACAGGGGCGGCGGCGGCGGAAACGCCCGCGCTCTCGCAGATGGACGGCGCCTGCTGGCAATGGACGCAAAGCGCCTACGCCGCCTATCCCCGCTTCCGCCCGGCGGCGGGCGCCGTCGGCGAATACAACGGCAAGTTCATGTGCGGGCAGTTCGTGCTGAAAGGCTCGTCGTGCGCGACACCCGCCGGCCATAGCCGCCCCGGCTACCGCAACTTCTTCTATCCCCACCAGCGCTGGCAGTTCACCGGCGTGCGGCTGGCGAAGGACATCTAGGAACGGACCCGTCATGACGTCAGATGCCGAAACCCTGTCGAGAACCGATTTCGCCGACGCCGTGGTGCGGGGGCTTTCGCAGCCCCGCAAGGTGATCCCCGCGCGCTACCTCTACGACCGGCGCGGCTCCGAGCTCTTCGAGGCGATCACCGCGCTTCCCGAATATTATCCGACCCGCACCGAGACCGGCCTTCTGGACGCGCACGCGTCCGAGATCGGCCGGATCGCGGGAACCGGCAAGGTGGTCGTCGAATTCGGCTCGGGCTCCTCGACGAAAACCCCCGTCTTCGCGGAGGCCGTCCGCGCCGCCGCCTATGTGCCGATCGACATTTCCGAAGGCTTCCTGCGCGACGCCGCAGCCCGGCTGTCGCGCCTGCTGCCGGACCTCGACATCCTGCCGGTCGCGGCGGACTTCGCGAAGCCGATCGCGCTTCCGGGCGCCGCCCGTGGCCGCCCGATGATCGGTTTCTTTCCCGGCTCCACGATCGGCAACTTCGCGCACGCCGCCGCCGTCGACCTGCTGCGCGCCTTCCGCGCCACGCTCGGCGCAGACCCGTGGCTCGCCATCGGCATCGACCTGCGCAAGAACCCGCGCCTGGTCGAGGCGGCATACGACGATTCCGCGGGCGTGACCGCCGCGTTCAACCTCAACCTGCTCGCGCGCATCAACCGCGAGCTCGGCGGCGACATACCGCTCGATGCCTTCGAGCACCGCGCGGTGTGGAACGACGATGCGGGGCGCATCGAGATGCACCTCGCCGCGACACGCGACGTGCGCTTCCGCGCCGCGGGCGCCGGCTTCAGCCTCCGCGAAGGCGAGACGATCCACACCGAGAACAGCCACAAGTACACAATCGAGGAAGCGCGCCTGCTCGCCCGCGCCGCCGGGTGGCGGCCGGTGCGCTGGTGGATCGACGCGCGCGGCCTGTTCAGCCTGCACCTGTGGCGCGGCGGGGCGGACGCGATGGAGCCCTGATGCGCGATTTTTCGCGCGATTTGACGATGATCTGACGGAGCGTTCGCGGGGCGGCTGACGCTGGCGGCCTAGAAGGGCGTGTGTCGGCGGTGGTGGTCGCAGCCGCTGCCGGCACGGAATTCTTCATCGAAAGCCCCGTATCCAAAGCCCCCC
>JACFNY010000394.1 GCA_019454625.1 Sphingomonadaceae bacterium | reverse complement strand
GGTTCGGTAGAGGCAAATGGATGCTTGCAGGCGCCGTCTTCGGCGTGCTGGCGTTGGCGGGCACGTATGGCTGGCTGCACGCGTCGCTACCGGACTATTCCGGCGAACTCAGCGTGGCCGGGCTCGGCGGCACTATCGAGATCGTGCGGGATGCGCGTGCCGTTCCGCACATTTTCGCAGCCACGCGCGAGGACGGCTATTTCGGGCTCGGCTTCGTTCACGCGCAGGACCGGCTCTGGCAGCTGGAAACGACGCGCCGCGCCGCGCGCGGCCGTCTCTCCGAAGCCGTCGGAAGCGACGCGCTTCCCACCGACAAGCTCGTCGCGGCATTCGACATCGAAGCCATCGCCGCACGCACGGAGCGTCAATATTCGCAGGCAACCCGGAGCGCGATCCGCGCCTATGTCGCGGGCATCAACGCGGCGCTGGACGCACGGCGCGGGCCGCCCCCGCCCGAATTCCTGCTGGCGGGCGTGACGCCGGGGCATTGGGAGGAACGCGACGTCAGTCGCGTCGCCGGACTGCTGACACTCGGCTTCGGCGACTGGCGCGACGAGCTGCTGCGCGCGCGGCTGCTCCCCGCGATCGGCTGCGACGCGCTGCGTTCGCTGTTCGCCTCGCCAGCGGATGGCGGGCCGGTGACGCATCCGGATGCATCGCAGGCGGCCAGTGCGCCCGCCGCCGACACCTGCGGCGCGTTGCCCTTGAAGCAGATGACTGCGGCGGCGGCAGAGCCCTTGCCCTTCGGCCGTTCCCTCCCGGCGTCGAACAGCTGGGCGATTGCGGGCGCGCGCACGAAGACCGGCAAGCCCATGCTCGCCAACGACCCGCACGGGCCGCTCACGGCGCCTGCAGACTATTACCCGGTTCGCATCGTCGGCACGGATTTCGAGATCGTGGGCGCGTCCCGCCCCGGTTCGCCGGGATTCGCAAGCGCCCGCAACCGCAACATCGCGTGGGGAATCACCGACGTGATGGCGGACCAGACGGACCTGTTCGTCGAACGCCTCGATCCCGCCGACCCGTCGCGCTACCTCACGCCCTCGGGAGCGCGGAAACTCCTGACGCGGACGGTGACGATTCCGGTCAAGGATGCGGCGCCGGAACGGGTCGTCCTGCGCTACACGGCGAACGGACCGGTGCTGTCCGACATCGACGCCGACGCCGGACGACTGGCGCGGGAGCAGTTGCCGCCGGGGCATGTCGTCGCGCTTGCGGGCGTGCAGTTCCCGAACGGCCAACCGATCATGGAAGCCTTCGCGCAGATCGCGGCGGCGCGCGACTGGCCCACGTTCGAACGTGCGATCGGGAATTTCCATTTCCAGCACAATTTCGCTTTCGCCGACCGGTCGGGAACGATTGCGATGGCGACCGCCGCCCGCATCCCGCGCCGTGGAGGCGACGGCTTCCTGCCCGCGCCCGGCTGGGAGGCGCGCTTCGCGTGGAACGGCCATGCCTATCCCGCGGATATGCCGCGAACGGTGAACCCCATGTCGGGCTACGTCGCCAACGCCAACAACCGCACGCTCATCGGCGACCGCCTCTACGACAGCACCGCGTTCGAACCGGGCTGGCGCGCCGCGCGGATCGTCGACCAACTCGGCAAGGCGAACGGCGCCGATCGCGAAACGATGCGGCGGCTCCAGCTCGATACGGTATCGGCAGAGGTCGCCGCGCTGAAACCGGCGCTCACGGCGATGTCGCCCGCAACTGCGGACGGGCGCGCCGCCCTCGCCGCGCTGCGGCGCTGGGACGGAAACATGGCGATCGGCGCCGCCGGGCCGCTGATCTGGTCGGCATGGTACAGGGCAACCGCGCTGGCACTTCTGGAGCCGAGGCTCGGCGCTCTCGCGAAGGATTATCTAGAGTCGAACAGGCCGCGCCTCGAACGGCTGCTCGCCGGGGAAGGCGGCTGGTGCACGCCGCCGGAATGCCGGGCCATCGCCGCTCGCGCGCTCGACACGGCGGCGCAGGAGCTGCGCGCAGAGCATGGCGACATGCGCGGCTGGCGCTGGGGCTTTGTGCACCGCGTGCGTTTCAGGCACGACATCTTCTCGCACCTGCCCGTCGTGGGGCGGCGGATCGTGGCGTCGCCCGCCGCGCCGGGCGACGCCTCCACGGTCAATGCCGGCCTCAGCAGGCTCTGGAGCGACGACCCGTATGCGGATGTCTACGGCGCCCGCTACCGGCAGATC
>JACFNY010000393.1 GCA_019454625.1 Sphingomonadaceae bacterium | reverse complement strand
CAAGCGCGGCCGCTGTTGCGGCTGCTTCCCAAATGTGGTGGAAACGATCATTCGGGTAACCGAAGACTACCATCGCCGTCTCGGCGGCATGGAAGCCGAGATCGTACCATTCCTGGACCGCGTGCGTGGGCTGCGCGGCCAGTACGGGAGCTTGAGCCATGAAGGGCGACGAACGGATCATCGAGCGGCTTAACGAAGCCTTGTTCCTCGAGCTGGGGGCGGTCAACCAGTACTGGTTGCACTATCGCCTGCTCGACGACTGGGGATACGCGAAGCTCGCCAGGAAGGAACGTGCCGAATCGATCGAGGAGATGCAGCACGCCGACAAGTTCGTGGAGCGCATCATCTTCCTCGAAGGACACCCCAACTTGCAGAAGGTCGGTCCGCTGCGGATCGGCCAGGACGTCAAGGAAGTGCTGGAAGCCGACCTCGCCGGCGAATACGACGCCCGCACGTCCTACAAGAAATCGCGCGAGGTGTGCGACGAGCTGGGCGACTACGTCACCATGGCCCTGTTCGACGAGCTGCTGAAGGACGAGGAAGGCCATATCGACTTCCTCGAGACCCAGCTCGAGCTGCTCGGCAAGATCGGCGAGGAGCGCTACGGCCTGCTCAACGCGGCCGCCGCCGACGAGGCCGAATAGGCCCCGTCCCAAAGAAGAATGCCGCGGCCGGCTGGATGCGCTCCAGCCGGCCGTTTCCGTTCAAGCCATCCTGTCCGGGCCACCCCGTTCAGGCGGCTTCCGGCGGCTGCTGCGGCTTGAGCTCCATCGGCACGCTGTGCAGCCTGTCGGCCCCGGCGAGCAGGCCGCCGGCGCGCAGGAGCGCGGCGAACCGGCCCTGGTCGCGCTGGCTGAGCTCGCGGTAGCCGCCGATCTCGACGATCTCGCCATGGTCCATGAAGATGACGAGGTCGGCGTCGCAGACGGTCGAGAGCCGGTGGGCGATGACGAAGGTGGTCCGCCCGGCGCGCAGCCGGTCGATCGCCGCCTTGACCTTGGCCTCGGTCTCGACGTCGAGCGCGCTGGTCGCCTCGTCGAGGACGAGGATCGGCGCGTCCTTCAGCACGGCGCGGGCGATGGCGATGCGCTGGCGCTCGCCGCCGGACAGCCGGCCGCCGCGCTCGCCGGCGATGGTGTCGTAGCCGTCGCCCTTGGCGAGGATGAAGTCCTGTGCGGCCGCCGCCGTCGCCGCCTCGTGCACCTCGTCATAGGTCGCCGCCTCTCGGCCGAGGCGGATGTTCTCCTCGATGGTGCGGTTCAGCAGCCCCGAATCCTGGAACACGGTGGCGAACTGCGCCCGGAGCGAATCGCGGGTGATGCCGGCGATGTCGATGCCGTCGATGCGGATCGCGCCCGAATCGGGCTCGAACACCCGCTGCAACAGGTTGACCAGCGTGGTCTTGCCCGCCCCGGTCGGGCCGACGATGGCGACCGTCTTGCCCGCCTCGACATGGAACGAGACGTCGTGGATCCCCGCGCCGGAGCCCGGAAAGCGGAAGGAGACGTGGTCGAACGAGACCTCGCCGCGCACGCGGCCGACCGGCCTTGCGCCCGGCGTTTCCTCGCGGGCCGGGGCGGCGTCCTCCAGCGCGTAGAACGGCTCCAGCTTGGCTCGGGCGTCGAACACCTGGTTGACGAAGCCGGTCAACTGGTCGAGCCGGCCTATCAGAAGCGTCGCGAAGCCGGCGAAGGCGACGACGTCGCCGATGCCGAGATGGCCCTGCGCCACCAGCATCGCGCCGATGCCCAGCACCACCATCATCGAGATGGTGGCGGAAAGCCGGTGCAGCGCGCTCGCCAGCGCCCACCAGTTGAGCACGGGAAACTGGGCGTCGAGCAGGCTGGCCGTGTAGCGGCGCAGCGCCTCGGCCTCATGGGCGAGGCGGCCATAGCTTTGCAGCACCGAGACGTTGGAGATCGAATCGCTGACATGGGCGAAGACGCGGTGATAGTGCTGCTCGACCTCGGCCTGCCCGTCCTTGGTCCTGGCCATCACCAGGCGGCTCACCGTGACATAGGAGACGCCGAGCCCCAGAAGCACGATCGCCATGCGCCAGTCCAGCGACAGCGCCGTCGGCGCCAGCAGCATCAGCGCCACCGCCGTGGTCAGGTGCTGGCGCATGAATTCGAGCCAGAGCGAGAACAGCGTCTCCATCGCCCGCAGCAGCGTATGCAGCGATTGCGAGGTGCCGTGG
>JACFNY010000392.1 GCA_019454625.1 Sphingomonadaceae bacterium | reverse complement strand
AGCACCGCCTTCTCGTAGCCGACGGCGGCGGCGTCCGCCCGCGCATCCGCCGCGCGGATCTGCGCGCGGATGCGCCCGCCCGCGAAGATCGGCCAGTGCAGCGACGGGCCGAACTGGAAGCGTGTGCTGCCACCCGCGTCGAGATCACCGGCATTTCGCGCCTGCTGGCCGATGCTGCCGATGAGCGTGAGGCGCGGGAACAGGTTCGCGGTCTCGACGCCCACGTCCGCCAGCGCCGCCTCCGCCGCCGCGACATCGGGGCGTCGGCGCAGCATGTCGGACCGCAATCCGGCCGCGACGAGTTCCGGCGTTTCCGGCAGCGGCGCGGGGGCGTCGAGTACGCCCTGCCACCCTTCCGGCGGACGCCCGGTGAGCAGTGCGAGGCGATAGACCGCGCCGCGCACCGATGCTTCGAGGTCCGGGATCACGGCCTCGGCGCCGAGCGCCTGCGCGTCGGCGCGCGCATCGTCGAAGCGCGCGGCGTCGCCCGCCTCGTAGCGCTGCCGCACCAGCCGGGCGATGCCGCGCTGCGCCTCGGCGTCGCTGCGCACGCTCGCGAGCTCCGCCTGCGCGCCGCGCAGGTCGGCGTAGGTGCGCGCCACTTCGGCGACGACCTGCAACCGCGTCTCGCGCCGCCGCGCATCCGCCGCCGCGACGCGCCGCGCGGCCGCCTCGACGGCGCGGCGCGTGCCGCCCCACAGGTCGATCTCCCACGAGGCGTCGAAGCCCGCGTCGAACAGCGGGAACTCCCGCGCGAAGCCGGGGATCGAGGCCACCGGCAACTGCCCGTTCTCGCTGAGCCGCTGGCGCGTCGCGGAGGTGTTCGCGGCGACGTCGGGAAGCGCGCGCCCGGCGGCGGCGTCCCGCAGCGCCCGCGCCTCGCGGAGCCGCGCGTCCGCCTCGCGCACGTCGAGGTTCGCCGAGACCGCCGCCTCGACGAGCGCGGCGAGCACCGGATCGCCCATCGCGCGCCACGGTTCGGGATCGACCGCGCCGGCGGCAGCAGGCTCCACCCACTCGGCGCCGGAGGCAACCGTGGGCCGCGCGTAATCCGGCCCCACGGTACAGGCGGCGAGCGGAACGAGAACGAGGATATTGAGCTTGCGCATCCGTCTACTCCATGCGCGATCGGAAAAGCAGGGCGGCGGCGGTGATCGTTCCCGCCGCGATCAGCACGAGCGGCCACGTGTTGGCGAACACCTCCGCGGCGGGCATCCCCTTCAGGAACACGCCTTCGGAGATGGTGAGGAACCACGTCGGCGGGTTGGCGTGCGCGACGATGCGCAGCCAGCCGGGCATGTTGTCGACGGGGCTCGCATAGCCCGACAAAATCGTGAGCGGCACGGTCGCGAGGAACATGCCGAGGAACGCCTGCTGCTGCGTGGCCGAAAGCGTCGAGATCAGCATCCCGATCCCGGTGAGCGCGAGCAGGTAGAAGACGAGCGCGATGTAGAACGACACCAGCGAGCCCGTGAGCGGCACGCCGAACACGGTCGGCACCAGCACGACGAACAACGTGACGTTGAGCAGTCCGATCAGCACCGGCGGCACCATCTTGCCGATGAGGATTTCGTGAATCCTGAGCGGCGAGACCATCAATTGATCAAACGTGCCGAGCTCATGCTCGCGCGCGACCGATTGCGAAACCGCCGCGAGCGATGAGACCGCGGCGATGATGGCGATCAGCGCGGGCATCACGAACCAGAGATAGTCGAGGTTCGGGTTGAACCAGTGGGTGACGGCGGAGCCGCCCGCGATCCCGGCGCGGCGTTCACGGGAACCACGTCGGCGCCGATCCTGACCCGTTTACGCGGCAGCACAAAGACTCGGGCCATAGACGACCAGACGTGGTCCCACCAAGGGCACTTCGGGACGGGCCGCAACTTGCAGCGTCCTCCGGCGGTGGCCCTGTCCCATGCGGCCTGCGCGGTCATGCCCGTCTCCCGCCGCGACACCTTCTGGACATCGATCTCGATGCCGAGCCCACCTTTGCTGGCGACCTCGACCGTCGAAGAGGTCAGGCCGGCCGCGCCCAGATCCTGCATCGCGACGACGCCCGGAACCTCCAGCGCCTCCAGACAGGCCTCCAGCAGGAGCTTTTCCAGGAATGGATTCCCGACCTGGATGACCCCTCGGTGCGACTCTTCGGGGTTCTCAACCGAGGCGAAGGTCGCGCCGTGAATGCCGTCGCGACCGGTATCGGCGCC
>JACFNY010000391.1 GCA_019454625.1 Sphingomonadaceae bacterium | reverse complement strand
CTGCCCGCGTCTATACTATTCCCCCTTCCGCGCCGTTCCTGCCGACGCTCGCCGCGGCGCTGGTCGAGGGCCGATTGATCCCCGGCTTTCGCCCCAAGGACGAGCCGCTCATCCTCGCCAATGCCACCGTTTTCCTGCCGACGCGGCGGGCGGTGCGCTCCTTTTCGACAAGCCTCATGGAAGCGACCGGGCAGGAAGCGCTGATCCTGCCGCGCATCCTGCCGCTCGGCGGCGTCGATGAAGATGAATTCGCGTTCGAGGAAAACGGCGCCGACCTGCCGCCGGCCATTCCCGCGACAGGACGGCGGCTCGTGCTTGCCCAGCTTGTTCTGCAGTGGGCGCGCGCCACCGGCGCCGGAGAGCGCCTGATTGCCTCGACGCCCGCCGCTTCGCTCGCCTTCGCCGATGAACTCGCGCATGTGCTCGACGATCTCACCATCGCCGGCGTGCCGCACGAGAAACTGCTTCAGGCCGTGCCGCACGACTTCGACCGCTACTGGGAAACGGCGCGCGCCTTTCTCAACATCATCTGGCGCGAATGGCCGAACATCCTGCGCGAGCAGGATCAGATCGATCCGACCGAGCGGCGCGAACGGCTGCTCGCGCGCGAAGCCGAACGCCTGGCCGCAGGCGCCGACGGGCCGGTGATCGCGGCGGGCTCGACCGGCTCGCTGCCCTCGGTCGCGCGGCTTTTGAACGTGATCGCGCGGCGCAAGGACGGCGCCGTCGTGCTGCCGGGGCTCGACCAGCTTCTTGACGAGAAGTCGTTCGCGGAGATCGCCAGCGACTTTGAAATAGATTCCGCGCAAGGCCATCCGCAATACGGCCTGCATCGGCTGCTCGGGGAGTTTTCCCTGAAGCGAAGCGATGTTGCCTCGCTGGCATTGCCCTTGCTACCGGCACGGGAAAGGCTGCTGTCGGAAGCGTTTCGTCCGGCCAGCGTCACCGATCAGTGGCAAGCGAATCCGACCGGCGATGACGCACTCGATGACGTGACGCTCATCGAGGCGGCGGATCCGCGCGAGGAAGCGCTGGCCATCGCCGTCGCGCTGCGCGAGGCGCTGGCGCAGAAAACTCCCTACAGCGCGCTGATCACGCCCGACCGGGCGCTCGCCCGCCGCGTCGCGGCCGAGCTGACGCGCTGGAACATCAAGGTCGACGATTCGGCGGGCATTCCGCTCGCGGAATCGGAGGCCGGCCGTTTCGCGCGGCTCGTCGCGGAAGCCGCCGCCTCGCAGCTCGCGCCGGTGCCGCTGATTGCGTTGTTGCGACATCCGCTTTGCGCTTTTTCCGCGCGCGAGATCGACGCGCTCGAACAAGGCGTATTGCGCGGGCCGCGCCCGGCAAGCGGCAGCAGCGGGCTTCTGCGGGCCATCGAAACGGCGCGAGCCGAGCGCTACCATCCCAACGATCCGAAGGCGCGGCTCAAGCCGGAGGACTGGGATGCCGCCCATGCGCTTGCGGAAAAGCTGCAGGCCGCGCTCGATCCGCTTTGCCGTCTCAATGAACGTCCGCTGTCTTTCGGGCAACTCTTGAGCGCGCATCGCACGGCACTTCTGGCGCTCGGCCTTGACGACGCCGCCGATCCCGGCGCGGCGGAGCTTGCGGAGATTCTCGACGAGCTCGCCGCGGCGCCGGCACCTCGTTTCACGCTGACGCTTGCCGACTATGCGGAAGCCTTTACGGCCCTGCTCTCGGGCACGACGTTGCGCGCGCCGCTCGACGAGGACGCGGCGATCCGTATTCTAGGGCCCATCGAAGCGCGCCTCGTGAGCTTCGATCGCGTCGTGCTGGGCGGCCTCAACGAAGGCGTCTGGCCCGCCGGCGCCAAGACCGACGCCTTCCTGAACCGGCCGATGCGCCGCGCGCTCGGGCTGAACGTGCCGGAGCGCCGGATCGGTCTTTCGGCGCATGATTTCGTGCAGATGCTGGGCACCCGCGACATCATCATCACCCGTGCGCGGCGGCAGGGCGGCGCCGAAACGGTAGCGTCGCGCTCGTGGCAGCGGCTCGCGGCCGTTGCGCGCGCGCCCGCGTGGCAAGGCGCGATCACGCGCGGCGAGCGCCTCCTCGGGCTCGCGCGCATGCTCGATCGCCCGGAAGGCGCGCCGAAGCCGATCGAGAAACCAGCACCCCGCCCGCCGCTCGCCGCGCGGCCGAAGCGCAAGCCCGGCACGGCGGCGCCCGGCGTCCACACGCTCTACATCTCGCC
>JACFNY010000390.1 GCA_019454625.1 Sphingomonadaceae bacterium | reverse complement strand
CTGGTGCCCGAAGGCTGGCGCCTCGCCATCGACGCTTACGACAACGCGCTTCTCGAACGGGAATAAGCGATGAGCAGAATCCGCATCACCGAGTATCTCGACATCGACCTGCCCACCGAAACGTGGCGCTGCAACCGCTGCGGCCACGACCTCGGCTCCGCGCACGGCAACTACAAGGAAGGCTGCCTCGTCGCGGAGCGGCCGCTGGACGAGGTGCACCCGCCGCTCGTCGCGGAAGGCAATTACAGCTTCACGCCGGACAGCCGATATTGCCGCCTCGTCGAGTTCTACTGCCCCGGCTGCGCGACGATGCTGGAGAACGAGTATCTGCCACCGGGCCACCCGATCACGCACGAGATCGAACTCGACATCGCTGCGCTGAAGCGCCGCCACGGCGCGACGGCATGACGAACCGGCTCGCCTCCGTCCTCGGCGGCGACGCGGGCGCAGCCGTGCTGCCGCGCTTGTCGGCGGCGGTCGCGCCGGTGTGCGGCCAGCCGTGGAGCACCATCGCAGCCGACGCCGGGCAGATCGTGCAGGCAGCGAAGCGCATCGCCGCGCTGTTCGGCACCGACGCCATCGTCATCGAGATCGACACGGCGGCGAGCGGGAACACGGTCGAAGCGATCCGCCGCCTCGCAGCCGAGGGAGGACGTCCGGTCGTCCCCGTGCTGCCCGGCCCGGTGACGCTGGCGGCGGCAAGTAATACCGACACGGCCAAGGCGATGCTGACGGAAATCGTCGAGGCGATCGGCGAGGCGCGCCCGGCGCTGCTGATCTTCGACGAAAGCGCGGCACCCGCCGACGATCTTTCCGGCATGGGCGCACGCAAGCTGTTCAACACGCTGCGCAACGTCGCATCCTATTTCGACGTGCCGCTCGGCATCGTCATGGCGGTCCCCGATGAAGATGCCGCCGACGCGGCCGTGCGCCTGAAACCCGATGCGGTGATCGCGGCAGGCGCGGCGGACGCCGATCTGCTGGACCGCATCGCCGCCGAAGGCCCCGTCACCGGGATCGCCGTGGCGGTGGACGACGCGGCGGCGGCAGCGAACGCCGCAGCGCTCGCAGCGGCGCGGCCGCTCATCATCACGACGCTGGGCGGCGGCCCCGATCCGCTGCCGGTGGAAACCATGCACGCATTCATGGGCGCGTTCGGCAGCGCCCGCAAATCCTGAGGATAAAAGCTGCGATGAGTTACACGGTAGGCATCGACGTCGGCGGCACGTTCACCGACTTCTACTGCGCCCACGAGGACGGCGGCTTCCACACGGCGAAAACGCCGACGACGCACTACGACCTCTCGGTCGGCTTCATGCGCGGCATGGGGCTGCTCGCGAAGGGGCTGAAGCTGAAGCTGCCGGACTTCCTGAGCGGGCTATCGAGCGTGCGCTATTCGACGACGGTGGGCACCAACGCGCTCATCGAGCGCACCGGCCCCAAGCTCGGGCTCATCACCACCGCCGGGTTCGAGGACACGATCTTCATCGGGCGCGGACGCAGCTGGGCGGACGGGCTCGGCTGGCAGCAGGGCCGCGACCTCGCACGCATCGAGAAGCCCGCGCCGCTCATCGACCCCGAGATGGTGGTCGGCGTGCGCGAGCGCATCGACTACGCGGGCAAGATCGTCGCGCCGCTGTCGCGCGAGGAAGTTCTCGAAAAACTCCAGACGCTCGTCGACCGCGGCGCGCAGGGCTTCGTCGTGTCGCTACTCTGGTCGTTCGTGAACCCGGAGCACGAGCAATTCATCAAGCAGGTGATCGAGGAGGAATATCCCGAGGATTATCTCGGCTCGATGCCGGTGATCCTGTCGTCGGAGATCTCGCCCAAGGCGGGCGAATACACGCGCACGATGACCGCGGTCGTCAACGCCTACATCCACGGGCTGATGGCCGACGAGCTGAACAAGCTCGGCAACGAGCTGCGCGACGGCGGCTATAAAAAGCCGCTGACGCTCGTCCACAACACCGGCGGCACCAAGAAGGCCTCGCGCACGCGCGCGGTGCTGACGCACAACGCCGGGCCGGTCGCGGGGCTGCACGGTGCCGCCGCGCTCGGCGGGCTGTCGGCGGACGGCAACATCGTGTTCACCGACATGGGCGGCACCTCGTTCGACATCGGCCTCATCGAGGGCGGCGCGATCAAGGCGCACGACTTCATCCCGGTGATCGACCGCTGGCGCACCAACATCCCGGCGATCGAGGTGAAGTCGATCG
>JACFNY010000389.1 GCA_019454625.1 Sphingomonadaceae bacterium | reverse complement strand
GGCTTCCCCTACATCTTCCGCGGCGCGCTCGACGTGCGCGCGACGACGATCAACGAGGAGATGAAGATCGCCGCCGCCGAGGCGCTCGCCGACCTCGCGCGCGAGACGGTGCCCGACGAGGTCGCCATCGCCTACGGCAAGCAGCCGGTGTTCGGTCCCGAGTACATCATCCCGGCGCCGTTCGACCCGCGCCTCATCGAGGCGATCCCGCTCGCCGTCGCGCGCGCCGCGATGAAGACCGGCGTCGCGCAGCGCCCGATCATCGACGAGGAGGCCTACCGCACCGAGCTGCGCGCGCGGCTCAACCCGACGACGGCCGTGCTTTCGAACAGCTACGACGCCGCGAAAGCCAATCCCAAGCGCATCGTCTTCGCCGAGGGCGAGGAGGAGATCGTGCTGCGCGCGGCGATGACGATCAAGAGCGCCGGCTACGGCATCCCCGTGCTCGTCGGCCGCGACGACCGCGTGACGGAGGGGCTGAGGCGGCTCGGCGTCGAGGACGCCGCCAGCTTCGAGATCCACAACAGCCGTATCAGCCCGCTGGTGCCCGGCATGGCCGAGCATCTCTACCGGCGGCTCCAGCGCAAGGGCGTGCTCTACCGCGACGCGCAGCGCATGGTGAACCAGGACCGCAACGTCTTCGGCGCGCTGCTCGTCGCGCTCGGCCACGGCGACGTGCTCGTCACCGGCGTCACCCGCCATTTCAGCCAGACGCTGAGCCAGGTGCAGCAGGTGATCGACCCGGCGCCGCGCCACATCCCCTTCGGCATCCATCTCGTCGTCGGCCGCTCCGACAGCTTCCTCATCGCCGACACGACGGTGAACGAGCGCCCGACCGCCGAGCAGCTCGCCGACATCGCCGAGCAGACCGCGAGCGTCGCCCGCCGCATGGGCAAGACGCCGCGCGTCGCCTTCCTCTCCTATTCGAACTTCGGCAATCCGCCGGGCGAGATCACGGGCGTGCTGCGCGATGCCGTCGCCGTGCTCGACGACCGCCGCGTCGGCTTCGAGTACGAGGGCGAGATGTCCGCCGACGTCGCGCTCAACCGCGACATGGCGAAGCTCTACCCGTTCAGCCGCCTCACCGGCCCCGCCAACGTGCTGATCATGCCCGGCCTCCATTCGGCGAACATCTCTGCCAAGCTGCTGAAGGAGCTGGGCGGCGGCCGCGTGTTCGGGCCGCTGCTGATGGGCATGTCGAAGCCGGTGCAGATCGTGCCGATGACCTCGACGACGAGCGACCTCGTGACGATGTCGGTGCTCGCCGCCAGCGGCGTCGTCGACTAGACCGCGATCGGTTCAGGCCTCTGCGGCCTGAACCGTGAATCGCTGTCAAAGCTGTAAAATTGGGATCGAATGCTTTTGACACGGCCGGGGGAGGGTCTAGTCTGAAACGATGTTGAGGCCGCCGCTTCTGTTCATCCACGGCATGTGGTCGACGCCGCACGTGTGGGACTGGTTCGCCGATCGCTACCGCGCCGCCGGTCACGCCGTCCACGTGCCCGCGCTGCCCTACCACGACGTCGATCCCGCCGAGACGCCGTCGCCGATCCTCGCCAGCATCGGCGTGCAGGACTATGCGGACGCCGTCGCCGCGGTGGTGCGCACGCTGCCCGAAAGCCCGGTGATCGTCGGCCACTCGATGGGCGGTATGCTCGCCCAGAAGGTGGCGGAGGCGACCGGCGCGCGCGGGCTCGTGCTGCTCTCCCCGGCGCCGACCGCCGACACCCAGAGCGTTTCCCTCGCGCCGCTGCGCACCGTGTTCGGAATCGCGGTGAAGCGCCAGTGGTGGAAGCAGCCCACGAAGATCGACGCCGAGCACGCCCGCTGGGGCATCTTCAACGAGGTGCCCTACGACATCGCCAATGCGGAGATCGCGAAGCTGGTGTGGGATTCCGGGCGCGTGCTGTTCCAGATCTCCATGCCCTGGGCCGACAAGACGCGCGCGGCGCGGGTGGACTACGGCAAGCTTTCGATGCCCGCGCTGGTCGTCGTCGGCGACCGCGACCGCATCACCCCCATCTCCGTCGCCCGCGCGACGGCCCGCGCGCTCACCGGCCACACCGACTACCGCGAGATCACCGGCGCGGGGCACTGGCTGTTCCACGACCCCGTCCGCGAAAGGGTCGCGGCGGAGATGGACGCGTTCCTGAAGACGCTCGGGTAAGTGGTGCGTCCCTCGACTTCGCTCGGGATGAAAAGCTTTTTACTCTACGAACA
>JACFNY010000388.1 GCA_019454625.1 Sphingomonadaceae bacterium | reverse complement strand
CGCTCAGTCCAGAAATTTAAACCGGACAGCCGTGGGTCGAGCCCGGCCATGACGGCTCCCTTTCTCCCTCCCTCTTCCCTTTACGTCATGCGCGGGCACGACCCGCGCATCCACGGACTGTTGCGCCGCCGCGGCGTGGATGGCCGTCACCCCCGGACCTGACCCGGGCCGTCACCTCCGGGCTTGACCCGGGGGCCTTACCCCCTTGAAATCCGTTCCGAATCGCCCCCGCCTTGCGCGCTTGACGGTGGAAAAAACCACCCTAAGTCAAGGGCGCCGGTTCCTCGCGGCACCGGCCCGAGACGAGCAGAGGAGGGTTGTGATGCTGCTACCGATGTTCAGCCGCGTCGGCTTCGACCCCGGCGCCGAGATGCGGCGCATGCAGAACGAGATGAATCGCATGCTGGCGGGGCTGGAGCGGGACACCCGCGGCGAGTTTCCGCCGATCAACCTGTGGATGGGCGAGAACAGCGTGGTGGTCACCGCCGAGCTGCCCGGCTTCGCCGAGGCGGACGTCGACGTCACCGTCCACGCCGACACGCTCACCCTGCGCGGCAAGCGCGAGTTCAAGGCCGACGGCGAGGTCGCCTGGCACCGCCGCGAGCGCGACTACGGCGATTTCTCGCGCGTGCTGCGCCTGCCGTTCCGCGTCGATCCCGACAAGGTGAAGGCGCGCTTCCAGGACGGCGTGCTCGAGCTCGAGCTCGAACGCCCCGAGGCCGAGAAGCCGCGCCGCATCCGCATTTCGTCCGCCGCGTCGTAACGGGAGGGCACAGCCATGGCTCAGGACGTCACGCAACAGCAGGGCACCGCTCCCGCGCGGCAGGGCGGCGAGGGCGGCGCCGACCGCACGCGCGCCCGCGCCGTCTTCCGGCCGCGCACCGACATCTACGAAACCGCCGAGGGCGTCGTGCTGCTGGCCGAGATGCCGGGGGTGGCGCCGGACGCCGTCGACATCACGCTGGAGAAACGGGTGCTGACCATCGTCGGGCGCGGGCGCGAGGCGGTGCATGAGGGCTACCGCCAGGCCTACGCCGAATACGCCGACGGCGACTACGAGCGCTCGTTCACGCTGTCCGAGGACATCGACGGCGACAACATCCAGGCCACGCTCGAGCGCGGCGTGCTCCGGCTGCTGCTGCCCAAGGCCGGCCCGGCCAAGGCGCGGAAGATCGACCTGAAGACCGCGTGAGCGGCAAGGAGGCGGAAATGCAGATCAGAGACCTGATTCCCTGGGGGCGCCGCGAGGGCGCCCTGGCCCGCGAGGGCGAGGACAGCCCGGTGCTCGCCTTGCAGCGCGACCTCAACCGCGTGTTCGACAACTATTGGAAGCGCTTCGACCAGGCGGTCGCCGGCTTCAGCGGCGCGGTGTCGCCGCGCGTCGACGTCTGCGAGACCGACGCCGCGGTCGAGGTCACGGCCGAACTGCCCGGCATGGACGAAAAGGAGATCGACCTCTCGGTCACCGAGGACGCCCTCGTCATCAAGGGCGAGAAGAAGTCCGAGCGCGAGGAGAGCAGGAAGGGCTTCTACCTTTCGGAACGGACCTACGGCGCGTTCTTCCGCTCGATCCCGCTGCCGCCCGGCGTCGAGCCCGACAAGGCGGACGCCCAGTTCAAGCGGGGCGTCCTCACCATCACCATCCCCAAGTCGGCCGAGACCAAGGCGAAGGCCAAGAAGATCGAGGTCAAGCCCGCCTGACGCCGGCTCCGCGCCACGGGCGGCGGGGAAGCGGTCGCGGGTCCGGCAAGAAACCGCTGCCAGGACCGGCCGCCTCGCCCGCGCCCCAGCGGGTGACGAACCGAGGGTCACTCTCCCGTCCTGCGCTGGGCCTGGCCCGCCCATCCCCCGGCCCCCACGTGACGGCGTCATCGCGAGAAGCGCGGCGCCGAAGCGATCCAGTCTCGTGACACGGCCGGCGGGAAAGCGGTCGGCCCCGCACCGAGGGTGACTCTCCCGTCCTGCGCGGGCCTGTCCCGCGCATCCCCCGGCCCCCCACGTGACGGCGTCATCGCGAGAAGCGCAGCGCCGAAGCGATCCAGTCTTCGCCCGTGGTCCCCCGGTTGAGCGCGCCGCCCTTAGCGGCCACCGCCGCCGCCCGCCCCGCCGCCGGCCCCGCCGCTGCCGGCGCCGGCCCCGCCGCTGCCACTGCCAGCCCCGCCGCTGCCACCGCCCCCCCCCCCCGCCCCCCCCCCCCCCCCCCCCCCCCCCCCCCCCCCCCCCCCC
>JACFNY010000387.1 GCA_019454625.1 Sphingomonadaceae bacterium | reverse complement strand
AGCCGGAAGGCGTGAACGCGCTGCGCGCCTTCCTCGAGGACGCGCGCGGCCGCCACGCCGCCTATGACGCCGCGCTCGACGGCATCGAATTCACCGCGCAGCCCGAGCACCGCGCCCGGCATTTCGTGGAGCGCGCCGCGATGCTGGCCGAGGCCGCGACGCTCATCGCGGGCGAGGTACCCGCCGCCGAGACCTTCGTCCGCCTGCGCTTTGAGGAGCCCGCGCAGGCCTACGGCGCGAGCCCCGCCGCCATCGACACGGCGGCGATCATTGAAAGGGCGATGCCGGCCCAATAAGGTGCGGCGAACATGGACAATCTCACGCACTCGCTCGCCGCATGGGCACTCGGCGAAGCGGGCCTCAAGCGCAGGACGGGCCTTGCCGTGGCGACGCTCGTCATCGCCGCGAACCTGCCGGATGTCGATGCGATCGGCCTCGCGTTCGGGGAGAATCTCGCCTTCCGGCGCGGCATTACGCACGGGCCGCTGGCATGGGTCATCTTCATCCCCGGCCTCGCGCTCGCCATGCGGGCGTTCGACCGCTGGCAGGCACGGCGCGGAACGCGGCCGGAAAGCCGCCCGCCCGTCCGTTTCGGCTGGCTGCTCGCTCTCTCCGCCATCGGCGTGCTGTCGCACCCGGCGCTCGATTTCCTGAACGTCTACGGAATCCGTTTCCTGATGCCGTTCACCGAGCGATGGTTCTACGGCGACACGCTGTTCATCATCGACGTATGGGTGTGGATCGCGCTCGGCCTCGGCCTGTTCCTGTCGCGACGGCGAAAACGCGAGGCTCCGGCGCGCGTCGCGCTGGTTACCGTCGCGCTCTATATCGGCCTGATGGGATACGGCAGCCATGTCGCCGAACAGCGCGCGGCGGTGGCGGTGCGCGAGGCGGGGTACGGCCCGGCCCGGCAGGTGGTGGCAAGCCCGCCGCCGATCAATCCGTTCCGTCGGGACATTATCTACGATGTCGGCGGGCGCTACGGCTACGGCGACGCGAACCTGCTGCCGCCCAGCCTTTCGATAGAGGCTCCCTTCGAGACCAACATGGACGATCCGGCGGTTGCCGCTGCGGCGCGCACGAGCAAGCAGGCCGCCGATTTCCTCTACTGGTCGCGCCTGCCGTTCGCCGAAGTGACGCGCGCGAACGGCGCGGCGCATGTCGCGCTCGGCGACGCGCGCTTCGTCGATCGTCCGGGCACGAACATGTTCCGTATCGCGGTGGACGTGCCGGAGGACGCGCGATGACCGAACTGCCGCCCGTCGTACTCGGTCCGGTCGTCCTGTGGGCCGACCTTGCGGGTATCTTCGTCTCTGCCCTCGGCGGCGCGCTGCTCGCCGTGCGCCACAGGCTCGACGTGTTCGGCGTGTTCGTGCTCGCCATCGTCACGGGGCTCGCGGGCGGCATGGCGCGCGACGTGCTGATCGGCGCGACCCCGGTCGCCGCCCTCGCCAATCCTTTCTATCTGCCGTCGGCGCTGGCGGCGGCGGCGGTCGTTTTCTTCGGGCACCGCTTCTTCGAGCGGGCGAGCCGCCCGGTGATGCTGCTCGATGCGATGGCGCTCGCGTTCTTCGCCGTGGCGGGCGCACGCAAGGCGCTGGCCTATGACATCGACCCTCTTCCCGCCGTGCTGCTCGGCGTGCTGACGGCGGTCGGCGGCGGCGCGATCCGCGACGTGCTGCTCGCGGAGGTGCCGCGCGTCCTCAAGGTCGGCGAGCTTTATGCGCTCGCAGCGATGCTCGGCGCGGTGATCGTCGTCGCGGGCGATGCGCTCGGTCTGCCATCGGCCCTCGTCGGCATCGCGGGCGCGCTGGCGACGTTCGCGCTGCGCATGATGAGCGTGCGCTTCGGGCTCAAGGCGCCCGTCGCGCCGGGCAGCGAATGACGATAGGGTCGGGATGGTGGGGCGGACGCGGAGGCGCCTGTGCGCAACATTGATTTCAGCTCGTGGGAAAGCCTGCTCGTAACCCTGTTCGGCCTCGCGCTGGTCACGCTGATCGGCGTCGGCATCCGGCTGCTGATGATGGTCACGATCCAGCAGCGCCGCGAGCGTATGAACCGCCAGATCAACGAGCGCCTGCGCACGCTGATCGCCGCCTACAAGGTCCTCGGCGGTTCGTTCACGGGAACCCTGACCGTCAACCCCGCGCACCTGCGCGACCTCCGCCGCCGCGAGGGTGCCGAAGCGGAAGCCGAGGCTCCGAAACCCTCCGCCGACGATGCGGCGGGGTCCGATCGCG
>JACFNY010000386.1 GCA_019454625.1 Sphingomonadaceae bacterium | reverse complement strand
CCGCGTCGAACAGCGGCGCCGAGAACTCCGCTTCGAGGCCGTAGTAGGTCGCGTCGCCCTGCGCGTACTGGAAGACCGGAAGCTCGTCCTCCTCGAGGCCGGTGTCCGCCTCGTAGATGTAGTTGTCGAACCAGCTCGCGAAGGCGCCGAGCGAGAAGGCGAAGCCCCCGGCCTCGCCGCGCAGGAACGCCTCGAGGCCCCAGCTCTTTTCCTTGGCGAGCGTCGGGTCGCCGACCTCGAACGCCTGCGTCGCGATGTGCGGACCGTTCGAGAACAGCTCCTCGGCGGACGGCGCGCGCACGGCGCGCGAGGCATTGACGCCGATGCTGATCCCGTCCGTCAGGCTGTAGCGCGCGCCGAGCGCGGCCGAGACGGCGCTGAAGCTGCGGCTGACGCCGATGGCGCTCGAGCTGACGTTGGTGCGCTCGTAGCGTCCCGACGCCTCGATGCCGAGCGCGCCGAGGTTCAGCTCCTGCACCGTGAACAGGCCGAACTGCTCGGTCTCGTTCGGCGGCAGGAACGCCTCGTCGCCCACCGCCGAGAAGTCGCGGATGTAGAACTGGCCGCCGAACGCGCCGTTCCACGCGCCGCGCTTCGCCTGCACCAGCTCCACGCGCCCCTCGACGCCCTGGTTGTCGAACACCGTGCCGACCTCGCCGCCTTCGAACTCGGTGTGCGTGTAGTCGGCATAGCCGACGCGCACGCGCAGCTTCTCGAGGAAGCCTTCGCCGAGTTCCACCTCGCCGCGAACGTCCGCGCGCCACTGCTTGAGGCCGATGCTGACGTCGCCGTGCTCGTGGCCGTGCTCGTCTTCGTGGTCCTCGTCCTCGTCGTCATGCTCATCATGCCCGTGCCCGAGCGTCGGGCGCGTCGGCACGCCGTAGCGGGATTCGAAGTAACCCACCGAGAAGCCGAGCATCCCGCGATCGGTGATGAGCGAGATGCCGCCGCCCGCCGTCTTGGTGCGCGTGTAGCTGTCCGGCAGGCGCCCGCGCGAGGCGGCTTCCTCCGCCGCTTCCGCGTTACCCTCCTCGGCGTGCTCCAGCGCATGTTCGCGCAGCACCGGCGCGAGTTGCCAGCCGCCGATCCTGAGGTTGTTGGTGTCGCGCCAGCTGCCGTCCACGTGCACGACGATTTTGTCGGTGAGCGCCGCGTCGATGCCGCCCGCGACGCTCACCTCGTCCGCCGCGCTCGCGACGCTGCCGATGGCGTCCACATGCACGCCGTGCTCGGGCACCGCGCGCGGGATGCGCTTGTCGAGCACGTTGACGACGCCGCCGATCGCCGACGAGCCGTAGAGCAGCGAGGCCGGGCCGCGGATGATCTCGACGCGCTGCGCTGTGATCGGGTCGATGGTGACGGCATGGTCGGCCGAGGTGTTCGACACGTCGATGGAGCCGATGCCGTCCGTCAGCACGCGGATGCGCTCGCCTTGCATCCCGCGCAGCACCGGCCGCGAGGCACCGGGCGAGAAGCTCGTCGCCGAGACGCCGGGCTGGCGCGCGATCACCTCGCCGATCTGCGGTTGCAGCGCCTCGCGAAGCTCGCCCTCGGTCATCACCGAGGTGCCCGAGAGCAGGTCGGCGCGGGAGCGCGCATAGGGCGCCGTCACCACGATGTCGTCGCCGATGGCGTGCAGATCGTCGACCTTCTGCTCGCCGCCGCTTTGCGCGAGCGCCGGAAGCGCAAGGACCTGAACCGCACACGCGGCGAGAAGCATCGAACGCATGACCACGAACTCCCTTTTTTCTCTGACGGGAGCCCGTTTAGAATGTGATGTTATATCTTGTCAATCAAGTGACGGCATCAGAGTTACGCGATGCTTTCGGCAAAGGCGATCAGGTCGCGCGCCTGCGCGGCGTGGAGCACCTCGACAAGCTTGCCGTCGAGCGTCGCGACGCCCCGCCCTTCCGCCTTCGCCGCCTCGAACGCCGCGACGATGCGGCGCGCCTGCTCGACCTCCGCCGCCGACGGCGAGAACACCCGGTTCGCCGTCTCGATCTGCGCCGGGTGGATCAGCGTCTTGCCGTCGAAGCCGAGCGCCCGGCCCTGCACCGTCACCGCCTCCAGCCCCTCCATGTCCCTGATGTCGGGATACATGGCGTCGAACGCCACGATCCCGGCGGCGCGCGCCGCGATGACGACCCTTTGCAGCGCGTATTGAATCTCGCCGCGCGCGGCGCCGACGCGGCAGCCGAGGTCCTTTTCGAGATCGGCCGCGCCGACCACGAGCGCGGCGA
>JACFNY010000385.1 GCA_019454625.1 Sphingomonadaceae bacterium | reverse complement strand
GTCATGCGCGGCACCTCTCCGGGGGCGACGAGGCCCGAGGCGCGCAGGCGTTCGATGACCGTTTCGTCCTGCGCCGCGCCCACGCCCGTCCCCTTCAGAGCTTCTCGCGAATCCAGCCCGCCATCAGGTCTGCGGCATCGTCGCGGTGCTTCGTCGAGTCCTCGAAATAGTGCGCGCCGGGGAGCATCTCCAGCCGCTTGTCGGCCGAGCCGATGAAATCGAAGATCTTCCGCGCGTCGCTCGGGAAGACGCCGGTGTCGGCCGAGCCCTGCACGACGAGGGCGGGCATGTCGAACTTGCTGAGGTGCGGCTCGCCCATGCACTTCGAGGTCTCTAAGCTCCACATCGAAAGCCATGTCCGAATCGTGTTGGCGCGGCCGATGCTCGGCGTGCGGTTCGCGACCGCGGGGTCGCCGCGATAGCACTGGCCGGGCGCGCGGTCGGAGGGGTCGATGGCCGGGTCCATGCAGCGCAGGTCGCCCCACACGCGGAACAGCGGGAAGATGCGGTCCGGGATGCCGGCGGCGTTGAGGCGGGCGAGCTCGGCCTTCGCCCAGTCCGTGATGCGCTGGTTGCGCGCGCGCTGCGCGGCGCGGTAGCGCTCGATGAAGTCCGCCGAATAGGGCGGGCCATTGTCGGGGTTGAAGGGATCGAGCGCGGGGTCGGTGGCGACGGGGTCGGTCTCGTCGGTGACCGAGGCGTCCATCCAGTCGGTCAGCACCTCGGGGCGGCCCTGATGCGCGTTGAGCGAGATGTAGAGGTCCGCCTTCGGCAGGTTCGCGAGCACGTCGCGGCCCGCGCCGGTGAGCGCGGTGTGCATCGTCGGCAGAATCGCCTCGGCGAGATAGGCGCCCATCAGCGAGCCGCCGCCCGAGTTGCCGAGGATGACGATCCGCTCGACGCCCGCCTCCTCGCGCAGCCAGCGCATCCCGACGCTGATGTCGATGAGCGCGTGCTCCAGCAGGAACTGGTCCTCGAAGCCGCGGTAGCGCGTGTTCCAGCCGAGGAAGCCGAAGCCGCGCCGCGCGAAATAGGGCGCGATGTAATGCTCGGCGAAATCGACGTTGTAGTGCGTGGCGATCAGCGCGACCTTCGGGCGCGCGCCCTTCGCGGTCCAGTAGATGCCCTGGCATGGATGCCCGCCCGCCTGGATGCGCGGCGCGGTGGCCGACGCGCGGCCGATGAAGACAGCGTCCAGCCCCTCGGTGCCGTTCGGATCCATCGTCTCTCCCCTCGGTGAATTGCTTAGTTATCGAAGTATATAACGGGTGGAACGCGAGGGTCCAGCCCTTCATCGCTCCGCGTTCGTGAAGGGCAGCGTGTAGCCTTCGAGCCGCGCGCGGATCAGCTTCTTGTCGACCTTGCCGGTGGGGCCGAGCGGGATCTCGTCCACGATCAGCACGTCGTCGGGCATCCACCATTTCGCGATTTTGCCGTCGAGCCATGCGAGGAACTCGGCGCCGTCCGCGGTCTCGCCGTCCTTCAGCTGCACGAGCAGGATCGGCCGCTCGTCCCACTTCGGATGCACGACGCCGATCACGGCCGCGTACTGCGCCTTCGGGTGGCCGACGACGATGTTCTCGATGTCGATCGAGGAAATCCACTCGCCGCCCGACTTCACGATGTCCTTGGCGCGGTCGGTGATCTGCATGTAGCCGCGCGCGTCGATCGTCGAGACGTCGCCCGTGTCGAAGAAGCCCTCGTCGTCGAGGACATTGCCGCCCGCGCCCGCGTAGTAGCCGCCCGCGATGGTGACGCCCCTGATCTTGAGCCGCCCCGGCGTGCGCCCGTCGTGCGGCAGGCGGTTTCCCGCGTCGTCGGTGAGCTTGAGCTCGATGCCGCAGAGCGGCCGCCCCTGCTTCAGTTTGTAGGCGACCTGCGCGTCCTCATCCATCGCGGCGACCTCAGCGGTTGGCACGGAGACGGTGGCGAGCGGCGAGGTCTCGGTCATGCCCCAGCCCTGGATCACGTCGACGCCGTAGTCGCGGAACGTGCGGACGATGGATTCCGGGCACGCCGAGCCGCCGATGGTGACGCGCTCCAGCGTCGTGAAGCGGCTGCCCGTGGCCTCGACGTGCTGGAGCAGCGACTGCCACACCGTCGGCACGCCGCCCGCGTAGGTGACGCCCTCGCTCTCGATAAGGTCGTAGAGCGAGGCGCCGTCGAGCCGCTGCCCCGGCAGCACCAGCTTCGCGCCCGCGGCGGGCGCCGAATAGACGACGCCCCACGCGTTGGCGTGGTACATGGG
>JACFNY010000384.1 GCA_019454625.1 Sphingomonadaceae bacterium | reverse complement strand
CCCGCCACGCGGCCTCAGCCGCCGAACACGTGCCTGAGCGCCGCCATCATGCGGCCGAACGGACCCGCTTTCTCCACCGCCTCGGCGGCGACGAGCGGCACGCGCTGATCGGCAAGGCCGGGCACGGTGAGCACCAGCTCGGCGATCTTCTGCCCCTTGGCGACCGGCGCGGCGATCGGGCCATCGTAGACGATCTTCGCATTGAGGCCGGACACGATCGCCTTCGGCACCGAAACCTTCGTACCCGGCGCGGCGGTGACGCCGACATCCTTCGCCGTGCCGAGGAACACGGGCGCGCGCAACGCCACCTTGCCGTCCGCGAGGATCGGCTTCGCGTCCCACGCGCCGAAGCCCCATTCCATCATGCGGATCGATTCCTTGACGCGCTCGTCCCAAGAGGTGAGCCCCGATACGACCATCACCAGCCGCCGCCCGTCCTGCTCGGCGGAGCCGGTGAAGCCGTAGCCCGCCGCCTCGGTGTGGCCGGTCTTCAGCCCGTCCGCGCCGCGCACCTTGCCGAGGATGGGGTTGCGGTTCGGCTGCGTGATCGGCTTGCCGCCCATCGTCTGGCCCCACGTGAAGCTCTCGACCGCGTAGAACTTCCTGTAGAGGTCGGGGTAATCCCTGATCGTCCGCTCGGCGATGATGGCGAGGTCGTGCGGCGTCACCACCTGCCGGTCGTCCGGCCAGCCGTTCGAATTGGTGAAGTGCGAGCCCGTGAGGCCGAGCTTCTTCGCCTCGGCGTTCATCAGCTCGGCGAAGGCGTCCTCGGTGCCGGAAATGCCCTCCGCCAGCACCACGCAGGCGTCGTTGCCCGAAAGCGTGACGATGCCGTGCAGCAGGTCCTCGACCGAGACCTCCTGATCGACCGACAGGAACATGGTGGAGCCCGCCTTCGGCCCGTGCCATTTCTGCCATGTTTCCGCGCGCACGCGGAATTTCTGGTCGAGCCTCAGCTTGCCCTGCTTGATGAGATCGAAGGCGACATGCGTCGTCATCATCTTCGCCATCGAGGCCGGCGGCATGTGCTGGTCGGCGGCCTGCGAATAGAGCACGGCGCCGGTGCTGACGTCCTTCAGGTACGCGAAGGGCGCGAGGCTCTGGTAGTTGGCGGCGGCGGGGGGGACGGCGAAAGCCAGCACGAGGGCCGAGATCGGCGCGGCAAGACGCATCGCTTGGGTTCACTCCTTCTGATCGGCTTCGGCGGGACGTTCCGGCATCGGGCACGCCCGCACGAGTCCCGTGCAGCTATAGCCCGCGCCCGGAGGCTCCGCCAGCGCGGAGGCGGACGGACTACAAAAGCCTGAAAAGCCCGTGCGCGTCAGGCCCTCGGTCCGAGCCCGACCAGACGGGCCTCCGCATAGCCCGCCGCCTGAAGCTGCGCCAGCACCGAGGCGGCGCTCGCCTCGTCGGCGAACGGCCCGACGCGGACGCGGTAGAAGCCGGTGCCGGTCGAGCTGATGTTGCTGACCCCGAAGCGGCTGATCTCGGCGGCAAGGCTTGCGGCGCGGCCGCGATCCGAAAGCGCCGCGACCTGCACGAAGATCTCGCCGAGGGGCGCCTGCGGGGCCGCGACTGGTACGGGCGGCGGCGGAGGCGGCGCGGCGGCGATCGCCACGGGCTGCTGCCCCTTCGGATAGATGCGCTTCACATGGACGCGCGCCGTGCCCTGCTGCTCGACGCCGAGAAGCTGCGCGGAGCGGCGCGACAGGTCGATGATGCGGTCCTTCGCGAACGGCCCGCGGTCGTTGACGCGCACGACGAGCTTGCGGCCGTTCTCGAGGTTCGTCACCTCCACCCAGCTCGGCATCGGCAGCGTGCGGTGCGCGGCGGTGACGTCGTTCTCGTCGAACCGCTCGCCGTTCGCGGTGGACTTGCCGTGGAACGTCGGGCCGTACCACGAGGCAGTGCCGGTTTCCTGATAGTGCGGATCATCGGAGGGGTAATACCACCTGCCCGCGATCTGATACGGATTGCCGACCTTGTACGTGCCCGCGCTCTTCGGCGCCTGCACGCTCCCGGCGCACGCGGCGAGCAGCGGCAGGAGCAGAAGCGGCGCGAAACCCGCCTTCACAGAACCCCCGAACCCGGCCATTGCGCCCCCTTCCCCAACCCAGCACTGGAACGATGCGGGATTCAGGAATCACCGAACGGCGGCTTAGTCAAGCGCGCGATCAGCTTCCGCTGCGAAGCCGGTCCGCCAGCAGCCCCACGGAGAGCGCGTAGAAGTTCGAGCAGTTGTAGGCGAGAAGCGCGCGGAAGTTGCCGAAG
>JACFNY010000383.1 GCA_019454625.1 Sphingomonadaceae bacterium | reverse complement strand
ACCCCGGCGCCCGCGCGGGATTTCGGCATGGCCCCGATCGAGGCGGTTCACGACGCGGACTATCTCGCCTTCCTGAAGGACGCGCACGCGGCATGGCTCGCCGCCGGGCGCGAGGGCGACGCGATCGGCTACACATGGCCCGTCGTCCATCGCCGTAAACTGCGGCTCGATCGTATCGACGCCCGGCTCGGCCGGTACAGCTTCGACGCCTCGACGCCGATCGCGGAGGGAAGCTGGGAAGGCGCCTACTGGTCGGCGCAAACGGCGCTCACCGCGCTCGACACCGTGCTCGAGGGCGCGCCCACGGCCTTCGCGCTCTGCCGCCCGCCGGGACACCATGCCGGGACCGACTATCTCGGCGGCTATTGCTATCTGAACAATGCCGCGATCGTCGCGCAGCGCGCGCACGACGCGGGCGCGGGGCCGGTCGCCATCCTCGATGTCGATTACCATCACGGCAACGGCACACAGGACATCTTCGAGGCGCGCGGCGACATCTTCTTCGCCTCGCTCCATGCCGACCCGGCAACCGACTATCCGTACTACTGGGGCCATGCCGACGAGACCGGCACCGGCGACGGCAAGGGCGCGACGCTCAATATCCCGATGCCGCGCGGCACGCGGATCGACGCCTATCTCGCTGCGCTCGACACCGCCGTCGCGCGGATCACGGCGTGGGGCGCGCGCTTCCTCGTCGTCTCGTTCGGGGCGGACACATTCTCCGGCGACCCGATCTCGCACTTCGCGATCGAAACGGAGGATTTCGCGGCGATCGGCGCGCGCATCGCGGCGATGGGCCTGCCGACCGCGATCATCATGGAAGGCGGCTACGCCGTCGGCGATCTCGGCGGCAATGTCGTCCGCTTCCTTTCCGGTTTCCCCGAATAGGCGCACGTCTTTCGCAATCGGCGCGGCGCCCTTGCGAGCGCGGCCGGAACGCAATACTGTCTCCGCGTTTATCGGAAACAGGCCAATGAAGCGGAGCGCGGACTATCCCCTGGAACTCAGGCCCGTGATGGGCTTCGAGGACGATTATCCGGCCGGTTTCGTCGACCCCTTCCATTCGCACGAGCGCGCGCAGCTTTCCTATGCGAATTCCGGGGTCATGCTGTTCATCACGGACAATTCGAGCTTCGTGCTGCCGCCCCGCCGCGCCATCTGGCTTCCCGCGGGCGTCAGGCACAAGGCGATCTGCCGCGGCCCCGTGAACATCCACACGGTCTTCATCGACCCCGCGATCGAATACCTGCCGCACGCCTGCCGCGTCTTCGAAGTCTCGCCGCTGGTGCGCGCGCTCATCCAGGAGGTGTTCGGCTTCAAGCCCGCCTATGACGAGGAAGGCCGCGAGGGGCGGATCGTGCGGCTGCTGCTCGAGGAAATCCAGCGGATGCCGAACATCCCGGTGATGGCGCGCATGCCGGAGGACAGCCGGCTGCTGCGGGTCTGCCAGGCGATCCTCGACGATCCAGCGGACCCGCGCGACATCGACGACTGGGCACGCCTCGCGAGCATGGGCCGCCGCACGTTCACGCGGCTGTTCAAGCAGCAGACGGGCATGGGCCTCGCGACATGGCGGCAGCAGGTGCGGCTGATGGAGGCGCTGTCGCTTCTCGCCTCCGGCGTCTCCGTCACCAACGTCGCCTACGATGTCGGATACGAGAGCCCGAGCGCGTTCACGGCGATGTTCCACCGCTCGTTCGGCGTGCCGCCGAGCCAGTACGTCATCAGCTGAAGCGCCGGTCTATCGCCCCTCGGCGAACCACGGCGCCGCGTGCGGCCGCGCCCTCGGCCAGAGTTCATCCAGAGTCGCGCCGTCATGGAGGCGGCCGTTCTTCACGACCTGCGCGATGCGCCGCGCGTTCCGGATGTCCGTGCGCGGATCGGCATCGAGAATGACGAGATCGGCGTATTTGCCTGCTTCGATGCTGCCGAACTCGCGCGCGCGGCCGATCGTCCCCGCGCCGCCGATCGTGGCGGCGCGCAGCACCTCGGCGGGCGTCATGCCGCCCATCACGTGCGCTTCCATCTCCCAGTGGTAGCCGATGCCCGGCAGTTCGCCGTGCGCGCCGATGCCGACCGTGCCGCCCGCCCGCTGGATCGCCGCGGCACCGGCAGCCACGGCGGGAAAGCTGTAGTCCGACTCTATCCGCCACGGCCGCGCGCGCATCTTCGCGTCGGCGGCGAAATGCGGCGTGAAGCGACGGTATTTCGGATCGTCGTGCTGATTGTCGCGGGCGATGAAATAATCCTGCCCCGGCGGCCCGCCGTGCGTGATCATCAGCGTCG
>JACFNY010000382.1 GCA_019454625.1 Sphingomonadaceae bacterium | reverse complement strand
GCTTGGCCTCGGCCTTCTCCGCCGCCTTTTCGGCGGCCTTTTCCGCCGCCGTGAGGGTGACGTCGGCGGGCGAGAGCATCGCCGGATCAGCGGGTGTGTTCATCGCCAGCAGCAGGACGGACGCACAGGCGAGCAGGTATCGGTTCTTCATGACGGCCCTTCAGAAGCGCTTGCCGAGTTCGACGCCCCACGTGCGGGGCGGCATGTAGCGGCGGGTGCGCGTTCCGAAGAAGTCGCCGCCGTAGATGAAGACGGTGTCGGCATCGAACAGGTTGCGCGACCACAGCGCGATCTCCCAGCCCTTGTCCGGATGGGCGAGCGCGACGCGGGCGTTCACGAAATCGCTCGCCGGGATGCGGTCGAACGGCACCGTCACGCCGCCGACGGTGATGCTGCGCACGTTGTCGATGTCCGAATAATAGGCGCTACGATGGGAATAATCGGCGTGGAGCGCGAGGCTCCAGCCCGACGGCAGCGGAATCCGGTAGTCCGCGCCGAACTGCGCCTGAAAGCGCGAGGCGCCGGGCACGCGCTTGCCCGAGGCGTCGCTGCCGCCCGCGCCGCCGCCGGGGAAGGAGCGGAACACGGTGTCCAGCACGCCGAGGCCCGTGGTGAAGCTCAGCCGCTCGCTCGCCTCCAGCGTGGCTTCAAGCTCGACGCCCCGGCTGCGCACCTTGGAGGCGTTGCCGATCACGATGGCGACCACGCCCTCGCCCATGTTCTGGAACTGGTCCACCTGATAGTCGTCGAAATCGGTGTGGAAGCCGGTGAGGCTGAAGCGCAGCGCGCGATCGAAAAGGTCGCCCTTCAGGCCCGCCTCGAACGAGGACGCGGTTTCCTTCCCGAACTCCAGCCCGTTCGGGAAGATCGCGGTGCTGACGAAATCGAGGTTGTAGCCGCCGCTCTTGTAGCCCTTCGCATAGCGCGCGAAACCGGTGAGCCGGGGCAGCACGTCGTAGCTGAGCGTCACGGTCGGCGAGAAATCGTTGTCGCTGCGCTTGTCCCGGAAGGTGCCGGTGGCGAGACCGAGCGGATAGCCGCTGCCGTCGATGCTGTAATCGACGCGCTTCTCCTCCCACGACCAGCGGAAGCCGAGGCCGAGCCGCAACCGCTCGACGATCTCGTATTCGGCGTTCCCGTAGAGCGCGGCGTTCCGCGTCCTGAGATCGCCGGTGGTCGGCAGCGGCGTGCCCGGCGCGACGCCGAGCAGCGGCCCAAGCGCGCCGGTCCACGCCGTGCGCGCGGTGTCGCTGTCCTGCCGGTAGAGATAGAGGCCGAACACGTAGCCGAGCGGCCCGCCGCCGGACGAGACGAGCTGGAATTCCTGCGTCCACTGCTCGTACTCGTCGGAAAAGTCGATGCTGAGAAAATCGAGATTCGAATAGTCGAGATCGTTGGTGCTGAAGAACTTCGTCGAGCGCCATGCAGTGATCGACTTCAGCGTCGGACCGCCCGCCAGATCGTAGGCGAGTTCGAGCGCCGCGCCGTAGACGTCGCGCTCGTCGCGGTTGGCGGTGTTGAGATCGACCGTGCGCGGCTGGAGGTAGAGCGGCGACAGCGCGCTGCCGAACGTGTTCGTGAAGGCGTTGCCGTATTCCCCGGCCTCGCGTGCGCGCAGGCCATCGACGGAGGCGCGCACGCTGAACTGCGGCGCCGCGTCCCAGCGAAGCTGGCCGCGCCACGAGGTGACGTCGCGGTTCCCGACCGTGCTGCCGTCGTGGATGTTGGTGGTGAAGCCGTCGCGCTTCGCGCGGTTCACCGAAAAGCTGACGGCGGCGGTTTCGGACAGCGGCAGGTTCGCGCGCAGCGTGCCCTGCCGCTCGTCGTAGTTGCCGATGCGGACGCCGAGATAGGCCGAAGGCTCGAAATCGGGCTGGCGCGAGATGAGGTTGATCGCGCCCGCGACGGTGTTCTTGCCGAACAATGCGCCCTGCGGGCCGCGCAACACCTCGACCCGCTCGAGGTCGATCAGCTCCTGGTTCAGCGCGGGCGACTGGCCGAGGTAGACGCCGTCCAGATAGACGCCGACGCGCGTGTCGAAGCCGATGTTGCGGCTGTTGGCGCCGACGCCGCGAATGTAGACGGCGGAGTTCAGCGAGGTCGTCGAATCAATCTGAAGGTTCGGAACGTGCGACGAAAGCTCCGAGACCTGCTGGATGTTGAGGTTCCGGATCGTTTGCGAATCGACCGCCGCGACCGAGGACGGCACGTCGATGAGGCGCTGCGCCCTGCGCTGCGCGGTGACGATGATCTCCTGCGCCTCGTGCTCGCCTGCCGCGCCCTCCGCCTGCTG
>JACFNY010000381.1 GCA_019454625.1 Sphingomonadaceae bacterium | reverse complement strand
ACCGACTGCACGGCCTCCGTCTTCGACTCCTTCTTGGAGGCGAGGCGCGAGCGGTTCAGCATGTTGAGGAAATCGGTGTTGCCGCCGGTGTTGAGCTGGTAGGTCCGGTCCAGCTTCACGCCGCGCTTCCTGAAAAGGTCGGTGAGCACGCGGTGGACGATGGTGGCGCCGAGCTGCGCCTTGATGTCGTCGCCGATGATCGGCAGGCCCGCATCCTTGAACCGCTTCGCCCACACGGGATCGCTGGCGATGAACACCGGGATGTTGTTGACGAACGCGACCCCGGCTTCGAGCGCGCATTCGGCATAGAACTCGGTCGCCTTCTGGCTGCCGACGGGCAGGTAGTTCATCAGCACGTCGGCGCGCGTCTCGCGCAGCACGCGGACGACCTCGTCCTTGTCGGTCTCCGCCGCGTCCGCCACGAGGAAGGTGCGATCCCCGGGGTAGTCGGCCATGTGCTCGCCGACGCCGTCGAGAACGCGGCCCATGCGGACGGTCGCGCCGGTTTCCGGCACATGATCGCAGAACACCGCGGTGCAGTTCGGCTTCGCGAAGATCGCCTCGGCGATGTCGAGGCCGACCTTGCGGCTGTCGACATCCCATCCGGCGACGAAACGAATATCCTTGGGGCGATAGCCGCCCAGATCCCAGTGAAGCAGGCCGATCTGCTCGTTCGCGCCGCCGTTCTGATAGTGGGCGACACCCTGAACAAGCGAACTGGCACAATTGCCGACACCAACGACAGCCACTCTTACTTCATACATCGGAAAGATCCTGAGACGCGTCTACTGCGCGGTTGAAGACGATCACTTAGCGCTGCCAGCAGAATCGGGCAAGAATGTGTAGGCTGTCCTTGCAAAGTTTGCGGCGATCCGATCGCTGTTTTCGCTGCCATATTCCTGTAACCGGACGAAGAAGCGCGCCTGCATGACGAAGAAGGTGATCGCGCTGTACGCCGCGATCATCGCGAAGCCTGCATACCACGCGCCGAACGCCGCAAACGGCAGAAGGCTCCAGAAAAACGTGTTGCGGCGGCCCGCGACGAGACGGAACCGGCGCTCGAACGCACCGGCGTCGTCGATCTGCCTGCCGGTGAAGCGGCGGAAGAACTCGCCCTGCACGGCTTCCGCGAGCGCGAAACCCACGGTGATCGCGGCGAGCGGCCATGCGCCGCCGTGTCCGACCGAATTGAACCAGTATGCGAGCGCGGCGAACCAGCCGTACTCGACGACCTTGTCCGCGACATGTTCGAGGTCGCCCCACTTCGAGAACTCGACGCGCGTGCGGGCGAGCTTGCCGTCGACGCCGTCGAGCGGCCCGATGACGAGCGCGAGGACGAGACCGATCCAGAGATGGCCGAGCGCGAACGCCGCCATCGCGGCGAGCCCGAGCAGGAACACGCCCACCGAGATCATGTTCGGCGTCAGCGGCGTCGGCAACAGCAGGCGGGTAAGCAGGTTCTCGACCGGCGGATGGATGAAGCGCGCCGGCCAATCGAGGATGCCCTTCTGCGCCGCGGCCAGCGCCTCGGACGTCGCGGCGTCGGCGGATGCCGTATCGGCAGCGCGGCGCCATTGCAGCGGCACCTCGCGCCGCCGCGACGGGCAATAGGCCGGGATGCGCGCGACCTCGACGGGCGTGTGCGGCCCCTCCCCCAGCGCCGAGCGCACCAGCGTCGCCTGCATGTCCCAGTCGCCGAGACGCCCCGCGACGCTGCGGACGAGGCGCCCCGGAAAGCGCGCGATCCCGGCGAAGAACCGGTCGGAGGCGATCCGCTCGGCCGCGATCGGGCGCTCGTCCGCCTCCATCCAGACGCCGAGCACGACGTCGCCGGGCGCGCCCGCGACGGCGGCGATGGCGCGCTCGTCGGCGACCAGCCCCTCATCGAGCGAGAGCACGCTGTCGTCGTCGCGGATCGCACCGCGCACGCCGTCTCCGCCGTGCACGACCTCGATTCCGGCGGAGGCGCGGCGCGCACGGTCGAGCGCGGCGGCGAGGCGCGGCGTCACCCGCTCGACCATGACGACGACGCGCTCGGCGCCCGCGCGGCGGCACTGGCGGTTCTGCCGGTCCACCGAGGCGATTCCCGTGATGCCGAGCGCGGCCACGGGCTCTTCGGCCCCGGCGCTGAAGTGATGGGCATAGAGCAGCGCCACGAGCGCCATCGACGTCTCCGGATTTGAATGGATGGCGGACAATAGGGGCAAGCAAGCGGACTTGCCAACTCTCCCCGGAGAAGCGCACATCGCAGGCGATGCATTCCACGGTCGATACGGCGGACGGCGGACGCCCGC
>JACFNY010000380.1:877-2303 GCA_019454625.1 Sphingomonadaceae bacterium | reverse complement strand
TCGAGGCAGGCGCGGTCGCGCCATTCGGCGGACAGCGATTTCAGCCCGCCAAGAGCCCTCAGTGCCGCCGGGTCGGACCTGCCCGCGCTGCCGACGATCAGGTCGAAGACGCGCGCCACTGTCCAATCGGGACAGGGCCGTGCTTCGAGCTTCAGCATGTCGCCGACCGCGACGACGCCGGGCTCGATCACGCGGTAGTACCAGCCCGAACGGCTCGTCTTCACGATCTCGGCGACGAGCGCCGGCCGCCCCAGCCGGTGCGCGGGCTTCCAGCACGGCTTGCGGCCCTGCGAGACTTCCACGAGCGCGGTGCCGAGCCGGTAGCGGTCGCCGATGCAGGCGGCCCGCTCGTCGAGGCCGGTCGTCGAGATATTCTCGCCGAACGCCCCTGCCGCGCCGAGCAGCGGCTGATCGGGCATCAGCTCCGCCCACCAGGCATAGTGATCGCGCGGGTAGTGGTGGATCGCCATGTCGGTGCCGCCGTGGTGGACGGTGTCCGCCTGCTCGTCGCCGTCGAGGCCGAGCGGCTTCACCACCACCGCGCCCAGCCGCGGCGCCTTGACGATCGCGCTCATCTCCTCGCCGCGGAACGGCTGCGCAGCACCGGTGAGCACCGCTTCTATGGTGAGTCCCGTCATGATCCGCGATTAGCGCCCGCCATGCGTTCCGGTAAAGCCCGCGCTTCTCAAGGCGGGCGTTTTCGCCCATAGATGCCGCCCATGTCTTCCGTCCCCAAGCCTGTCGCCGCCTATCCCGCAACCCGCCTGAGACGTCCCCGCGCGCACGCCTGGTCGCGCGCGCTGTTCGCCGAAGCGACGCTGACTCCGGCCGATTTCATCTGGCCGCTATTCGTGACCGAGGGCGCGGGCAAACGCACACCTGTGCCGACGATGCCGGGCGTTGAGCGGCTGTCGGTCGATCTCGTCGCCGCGGCGGCGAAGGAAGCGGAAAGCCTCGGCATCCCGTGCGTCGCGCTGTTCCCGAACACGCCGCCCGAGCGGCGCACCGCCGACGGACGCGAGGCGCTCAACCCGGACAACCTCACCTGCCGCGCCATCAAGGCGATCAAGGACGCCGCACCCGGCATCGGCGTGCTGACCGACGTCGCGCTCGACCCCTACACGACGCACGGCCACGACGGCCTGCTCTCCGAGGACGGCCGCATCCTCAACGACGAGACGCTGGAGATGCTGCAGGGGCAGGCGCTGGTGCAGGCACGCGCCGGGGCGGACATCATCGCGCCGTCGGACATGATGGACGGCCGCGTCGGCGCGATCCGCAAGGTGCTGGAAGCGGGCAGCTTCCATGACGTCCAGATCATGAGCTACGCCGCCAAGTACGCCTCCGCTTTCTACGGCCCGTTCCGCGACGCGGTCGGCTCGGGCGGCTTCCTGAAGGGCGACAAGAAGACCTACCAGATGAACCC
>JACFNY010000380.1:0-867 GCA_019454625.1 Sphingomonadaceae bacterium | reverse complement strand
CGACGAGGCGCTGCGCGAGGTCGCGCTCGACATCGCCGAGGGTGCGGACAGCGTGATGGTGAAGCCGGGGATGCCCTATCTCGACGTGATCGCGCGCGTGAAGGACGCGTTCAACACCCCCGTGTTCGCCTATCAGGTCTCCGGCGAGTACGCGATGCTGGAGACGGCGGCGCGGGCGGGCCTCATCGACCGCGACCGCATGATCATGGAGGCGCTGACGGCCTTCAAGCGCGCGGGCTGCTCGGGCGTGCTCACCTACTACGCGCGCGACGCGGCGCGGCTGCTCGGATGACGGCGGCCGAGGGCGTCGCGTCACGGGGACTGGCGGCACGCCCGCTGTTCGTCGCGACCATCTTCCTCGGCTCGTTCCTGCTGTTCTTCATCCAGCCGATGCTCGGCCGCATGGCGCTGCCGACGCTGGGCGGCGCGCCCGCCGTGTGGAACGTCGCCATGCTGTTCTATCAGGCGATGCTGCTCGCCGGGTACGTCTACGCCCATGCGATCAGCCGCCTCGCGCAGCGGCGGCAGACGATCGTCCACCTCGCGGTATTCGCCGTCGCGGCGCTGACGCTGCCGATCAGTCTCGCGGACATTGGCGGGCGCGAGACCGTGCCGCCGATGCTGTGGCTGCTGGCGCTGCTCGCCGCCTCCATCGGGCCGGTGTTCTTCGTCGTCGCGGCGCAGGCACCGCTGATGCAGTCGTGGTACGCGCGCGTCGACGACCCGGCGGCGGCGGACCCCTATTTCCTCTACGCGGCCAGCAACGCCGGAAGCCTGCTTGCCCTCCTCGCCTATCCGTTCGCCGTGGAGCCGTACCTGCGGCTCAAGGAACAGGCGTGGCTGTGGTCGGGCGGGTTCGTGGTCCTC
>JACFNY010000379.1:1461-2313 GCA_019454625.1 Sphingomonadaceae bacterium | reverse complement strand
TCGATCCCTCGCACACCTATCGGCTCGACTTGCTCGTGCCGCCGCCGGCCGCCCTCAGGAACGGCACCGCCGTCCTGCAGACCTTCATCGGCCCGGTGAGGTTGACGGCGATCAGCCGTTCCCATGCCGCATCGGTCATGTCCTCGAGACAGGACTGAAGATCGACGCCGGCCGAATTCACGACGCCGTCGAGCCCGCCCATCCTCGCCGCGGCCTCGGCCACCGCCGCCTCGACCGACACCGTGTCGGTGACGTCGGCCTCGAGGGCGACGACGCGCCGCGTCTGCTTCAGCCCAGCAAGCGCGACCCCGTCCATGTCCAGGCACGCGACCTGCGCGCCGCCGTCCAGGAAACGCTGGACAGTCGCCCTGCCTATGCCTTTGGCGCCTCCGGTCACGAGCATCCGGCGGCCGGTGAAGGCGGCCGTCACGCCGCTGCTCCCGTCAGGCGCGGGCGCATGTCCTCGACCATCTCGTCGCAACGCCCCATCCAGACATCGCCATGCTCCAGCGCGTGCCTGATGAGACCTTCGAGAACGCCGATGCGAGACGGCTGGCCGATCATTTCCGGATGCATGCCGACCATCATCATGCGCTTTTCGGCATAGAGCACGTCGAACTCCGCCTTCCACGCCTCGAGAACCGCCGAAGGCGCCTGCATCGTGCGGCCCGGCAGGACGATCGAATACTGGAAGAACGGCGCGTCATCGAGCACCCAGCGGAACGGCAGCTCGACGAGCCGGGTCTGCCTGCCGTCTACGGTGTGGATATAGGGAGAGTCGTCGTCGAAGAAGTTGGAGGAGTAGTCGAACCCGTGCTCGACCAAGAGCGGCATGCTGATCGCGCTGAGTTC
>JACFNY010000379.1:0-1451 GCA_019454625.1 Sphingomonadaceae bacterium | reverse complement strand
TGCATGGAAATGTCGCTGAGCTCGGCGGCAGGCGAACGCCAGCCGCGCGGAGCCAGCCCCGAGACGCGCTTGATCATCTCGAAGCCCTTTTCCATCTCCTCGCGCTCCTGATCGTGCGTGAGGTTGAGGATCCAGGAATGGGTGTAGCTGTGATGCGCCAGCTCGTGCCCGGCTTCGAGGACGCGCTCTACCAGTTCCGGGCGCTGCTCGATGATGATGCCGGGAATGAAGAAGGTTGTCCTGAGACCGTAGCGCGCCAGCAGGTTGAGCACACGATCCGTCCCGATCTTCCAGCCGTAGGCACCCTGCGACATCAGGATCGGCCGCCGGGTATAGTCCGGATCACGCGCCGTCCACATCGTCTCCGCGTCGAGATCGAAGGTGAGAAAGAGTGGAAAGCCCCTGGTCGTCAGATGCATATCGATACCCTTCAAACGAAGCGGTGGAAGCCGGTCCAGCGTTCGGCCGCGAGCAGTACGCCCGCCGTCGCGACGATGAGGAGCGTGGACACGGCGGCGACGCTCGGGTTCACGCCCATTTCCACGGAAGTGAAGATGAGGATCGGCAAGGTGGTGTCGCGCGGCCCGGCGAGAAATATCGTCACCGGGACGTTTTCCATAGAGGTGACGAAGGCAAACAGCGCGCCCGCGACAAGCCCCGGCTTGATCAGCGGCAAGGTGACGAGGCGGAATGTCGTGAACCCGTTGGCGCCGAGCACGCGCGCCGCCTCCTCCACCGCAAGGTCGATTCCCGACAGGCTGGCCAGAGCCGAGCGCACTATATAGGGCACCGTGATGACGATATGCGCGATCAGCAGCACCAGAAAGCCGCCCCGCATGCCCACCAGCGTGAAATATTGCAGGAGCGCTACGCCGATCACCACCGAGGGGATGATCAGCGGCGCCATCAGCAGCGAGGTCAGCGCCTCGGAGCCGGGCACCATCTTGCGGAAGATGGCGTAGGAAGCCGCGACCCCCAGCGCCAGCGAGATCACGGTCGAGCCGACCGCGAGGACCAGGCTGTTCCTGATCGCGTCGATATAGGTGCGGTCGGTCAGCACCACCTCGAACCATTTGAGCGTCCAGCCCTGCGGCGGGATCGTCAGATAGGACGTCTCGCTGAACGAGGCGAGCATCACCACGATCACCGGAACCTGCAGGAACAGGATCACCAGCAGCGCGAGCGAGGAGGCGGCAAGGCCAGGTCGCTGCTCGTTCATGCCAGCCCCGCCCAGCGTTTGGTCATCCGGCTGGACATCCAGATGATCAGGATGGTGGAAATGGCGAGCGCGAAGGACAGCGCCGAGCCGCTTGGCCAGTCGAGGAGTTGCATGAATTCGTCGTAGATCAGCGTCGCCATGACCTGATAGGTCGGGCCGCCGAGCATGCGCGGCGTCACCAGCGCGCTGATGGTCAGGACGAAGACGAGGATCGAGCCCGCTATGATGCCGG
>JACFNY010000378.1:1895-2319 GCA_019454625.1 Sphingomonadaceae bacterium | reverse complement strand
TAATCCCCCAACTGGGTGACGCCGCGCGGCCGTGCCCCATGTTTGCAACAGAGCCCGGTTTCGACTATAATCATATCGGCGCGCCGCGGACTTATGGTGTAACGGTGGGCTACAAGTTCTGAAGCAAGACGAGTTACGGGGAAGGATCGGTTATGGACGACTATCGGCTGCTGATCGGCGGCGAGCTGGTGCCGGGGGACATGACGATGGATGTCGTCAACCCGGCGACGGAAGAGGTGCTCGCCGTTTGTCCGCGCGGGTCGGAAGCCCAGCTCGACGCCGCCGTCGCGGCGGCGAAGGCCGCCTTCCCCGCATGGTCGCGGCGTTCCATGCAGGAACGCCGCGATCTGCTCCTGAAACGCGCCCACCCGGTAGAGGCCAAAGACGACCCCATAGCCCCGCGGCGGGACGAGGAGCCGGGCAA
>JACFNY010000378.1:0-1885 GCA_019454625.1 Sphingomonadaceae bacterium | reverse complement strand
CCGACGCGATCGAGGCGAAGACCGACGCCTTCGCCCGGCTGCTGACGCAGGAGCAGGGCAAGCCGCTCAGCGAATCGACGGCGGAGATCGCCTACACGGCGGCGTTCATGCGCTACCTCGCGTCGCTGGAGCTGGAGAGCCGGCTGATCGAGGACAACGACACCCGCCGCGTCGAGATGCGGCGGAAGCCGCTGGGCGTCGTGGGCGCCATCATCCCGTGGAACTTCCCGGTGCTGATCGTCGCCTTCAAGATGCCGATGGCGCTGCTCGCGGGGAACACCATCGTCATCAAGCCCGCGCCGACGACGCCGCTCACCACCCTGAAGCTCGGCGAGCTCTGCGCGGAGATCTTCCCGGCGGGCGTCATCAACATCGTCACCGACCAGAACGACCTCGGCGGCAAGTTGACGACGCATCCGGACATCGCCAAGATCTCGTTCACCGGCTCCACGGAGACCGGCAAGAAGGTGATGGCGAGCGCCGCCTCCAGCATCAAGCGCATCACGCTCGAACTCGGCGGCAACGACGCGGCGATCGTGCTTCCGGATGCCGACCCCAAGACGGTCGCGCCCGGCATCTTCGGCGCGGCGATGATGAACGCCGGGCAGGTCTGCCTCGCCGTGAAGCGGGTCTACGCGCATTCCTCGATCTACGAGGACCTGTGCGCCGAGCTCGCGAAGCTGGCGGACGCGGCGATCGTCGACGACGGCCTCGCGCAGGGTGCGCAGATCGGGCCGCTCCAGAACAGGATGCAGTACGAGAAGGTGAAGGGCTTCCTCGACGACGCACGCGCGGCAGGCAACATCATCGCGGGCGGCGAGGCCGTGGACCGGCCGGGCTATTTCATCCGGCCGACCATCGTGCGAGACGTGATGGACGGGACGCGCATCGTCGACGAGGAGCAGTTCGGCCCCGTGCTGCCGGTGATCCGCTACGACGACGCGGAAGAGGCGCTCGAACGCGCCAACGCCTCGCCGTGGGGCCTCGGCGGCTCCGTGTGGGGCAAGGACCGCGACACCGCCTACGACATCGCGACGCGCATGGATTCGGGCACGGTGTGGATCAACAAGCACCTCGACTTCGGGCCGAACATCCCGTTCGGCGGCGCCAAGCAGTCCGGCATCGGCGTCGAGTTCGCCGAGGAAGGCCTGCACGAGTTCACGCAGGTGCAGATCATCAACGAAGCGCGATGACGGAAGCATCTTTCGAGTGGAATCCGCCCGCGCGGACCAATTTCGCGCGGGACCGGATGCAGGCGCTTGCCCGCGAGCGGGGGCAGGACCGGGCGCTGTTGTGGGTCGATGCGGGCGGCCGTGTCGAGGACATCAGCTTCGCGGGGCTCGACGCCCGCGCCGCGCGTGCTGCGACCGTGCTGAAGGATGCGGGCGTCGCGCGCGGCGACACCGTGCTGATCCTGCTGGCGCGCGAGCTGGAATGGTGGGAGCTGATGCTCGGCTGCCTCCGGCTCGGCGCCATCGCCTCGCCGGGCACCGTGCAGCTGATGCCGAAGGACATCGCCTATCGCCGCGCGGCGGCAAGCGCGGTGTGCGTGGTCGCGGGGACGGATGTCGCGGACCGCGTGGACACGGCGCTCGGCGATGACGGGATCGCCAGGCTGCACATCGGCGGGCCGCGCGCGGGCTGGGGCGACTATTCGGCGCTCGCCGCGGAGGCCGCACCGCTGGACGAGGTCGCCGACACGGCGTTCGACGACCCGGCGCTCTGCTATTTCACCAGCGGCACCACCGGCAATCCCAAGATGACGATCCACGGCGCGGGCTATCCGCTCGCGCACGCCATCACCGGGCGCACGTGGCTGGACCTCGGTCCCGGCGACCTGATGTGGAACGTGTCGGACACCGGCTGGGCGAAGGCGGCGTGGTCC
>JACFNY010000377.1 GCA_019454625.1 Sphingomonadaceae bacterium | reverse complement strand
AACTGCGACACGGTGAAGAAGGCGCGCACGTGGCTTGAGGCGAACGGCGTCGACTACGCCTTCCACGACTACAAGAAGGCGGGCATCGACCGGCCTCGCCTTGAGGCGTGGGTGAAGGAGCTCGGCTGGGAAACCGTCCTCAACCGCGCGGGGACGACGTTCCGCAAGCTGCCGGAGGCGGACCGCGGGAACCTCGATGCGCGGAAGGCGGTCGACCTGATGCTGGCGCAGCCTTCGATGATCAAGCGCCCCATCCTCGATAACGGCAAGGCGCGGCTCGCCGGTTTCAAGCCGGAGCTTTACGCCGCCGCGCTGCGCTGAGCGTCCCGCCGGGGTCCTTCCGGGCTTTCCCCAAGAACTTTCCACGCCTGCACGGAGGCGTTACAAGCCGCACCCATGTCTACGACCTCGATGACGCTCACGCTCGACACCTCGACGAGCCGTGCCAACCCCACCCCGGCGCCGATGAAGCGCCTCACGGTGCCGCGCATCCGGCAGCGCAAGGGCGGCGAGCCGCTCGTCATGCTCACCGCCTACACGGTCCGCATGGCGCAGCTGATGGACCCGCACTGCGACATGCTGCTCGTCGGCGATTCGCTGGGGCAGGTGATCTACGGCCTGCCGCACACGGTGGCGGTGACGATGGAGATGATGTGCGCGCACGGCGCCGCCGTCGTGCGCGGCAGCTACCACGCCGCCGTCATCGTCGACATGCCGTTCGGCAGCTACGAGGCCTCGCCCGAGCAGGCGTTCACCAACGCCTCGCGGCTTTTGAAGGAAACCGGCGCCGCCGCCGTGAAGCTCGAAGGCGGCAAGGTGCTCGCGCCGACCGTGGAGTTCCTCACCTCGCGCGGTATCCCGGTGATGGCGCATGTCGGCCTCACGCCGCAGGCGGTGAACATCCTCGGCGGCTACGGCGTGCGCGGCAAGAGCGAGGCGGAGGCACGCTCGATCGTCGGCGATGCGGCGGCGATGGCGGACGCCGGGGCCTTCTCGATCGTCATCGAAGGCGTGATGGAGCCGATCGCCATCGAGATCACGCAGAAGGTGGCCTGTCCCACCATCGGCATCGGCGCCTCGGCGCAGTGCGACGGTCAGGTGCTGGTGGCGGAGGACATGCTCGGCCTGTTCGAGCGGACGCCGAAGTTCGTGAAGCGCTACGGCACGATGTCGAAGGTCGTCGCGGACGCGGTGAAGGCCTATGCGGCCGATGTGCGCGCGCGGACCTTCCCCACGGAGGACAACCTCTACCGGGCCGACGAGGAAAAATAGGGTTTTGCGTGCGCCCACGGCCATCGCTATGGTCCCGCGCACATTTTGAGAGGCACGACATTGGCCAGGGAACCATCGGGCACGGCGCCCGAAGACGCCTTCTTCCGCGAGGTTGACGAGGAAGTCCGCAAGGATCAGCTCGCCGGGTTCTGGAACCGCTACGGGCGCTGGATCGTCATCGCGATCGGCCTCGGCCTCGTCGCGCTCGCCGGCTTCCTCTGGTGGCGCGAGGAGCAGGTCCGCAAGGTCGGCGTGCTCAGCGAGGAATTCTCGGCGGCGCAGCAGGGGTTGGAACTGGGCAACGCCAAGGCGGTCCAGGAGATCGAGCGCTTCGCGACCGGCGACTACGGCGGCTACACCGTGCTCGCCCGCTTCACCAAGGCGTCGCGCGCGGTCGAGAACGGCGACAACGCCGCGGCGCTCTCCGGGTATCGGGCGCTCGCCGCCGACAGGAAGCTGCCGCAGCCGCTGCGCGATCTCGCGAGCATCCTGGCGGTGCGCGTCGAATACGATACGCTCGCGCCCGCCGAGGTCGTGACGCGGCTGAAGCCGCTCGCGCAGCCCGGCGCGCCGTGGTTCGGCGTCGCGGGCGAAATGCTCGCGGTCGCCTATGTCAATGAAGGCAAGCCCGAGCTTGCGGGGCCGATCTTCGCCGCGATCTCGTCGGACGAAACCATCGCGCCGTCTCTGCGGCAGCGTGCGCAGCAGCTGGCGGCCTCGCTCGGCAGCCTGCCCGATGCGGATGTCTCCTCACCTCCCGCTTCCGCAGCCGATGCCCCGGCAACCGGCGCGACAACCGGAAAGAACTGATGCGTAAATCGCTTATCGTCGCCGTGCCGCTGGTGCTGGCGCTCGCCAGCTGCGGGATCTTTCGCGGCGGCGGAGACAAGAACAAGTCGAAGCTGGCCGGAGAGCGCCTCGCGGTGCTCACCTACGAGGCGCGGACGACCGCCGATCCCGACCTTGCGGAGACCGCGGTCGCGCTCCCTCCGCCGGTCGTCAATGCGGACTGGACGCAGCCCGGCGGCAGCGCGTCGAAGGCGCTCGGCCATCTCAGCCTG
>JACFNY010000002.1:1489-22825 GCA_019454625.1 Sphingomonadaceae bacterium | reverse complement strand
GTGGATATTGCTTCAGCGCATCGGCAATCAACCTTCTGCCAAAGTAGTGCTAGGCCGTTACCTCCAACGGAATCGCGGGCGCGGGCCGCTATGGCATCCAGGTGTTAAGATTTCAATCAATCCGGGACCACCGCATCAAGCCCGCCTTGGCCCTGCCAAAGAAAGCCTTGCTTGGCCTGCGCGCGCGAGGAGACCATCTAGCACCCATGATCATGGGCAAACTCATCCTCGTCGGCGCCGGGCCGGGCGATCCGGACCTTCTGACGCTGCGCGCGGCGCGGGCGCTCGGGCTTGCAGACGTCGTCGTCCACGACGGGCTCGTCGACCCGCGCGTGCTGGACCTCGCGCCGCGCGATGCGCGCCGCATCAGCGTCGCCAAGCGGCGCGCGCGCCACACGATGCCGCAGGCGGAGATCAACGCGCTGCTCGTCGCCGAGGCGAAGGCGGGGCATGTCGTCGTGCGCGTGAAGGGCGGCGATCCGTTCATCTTCGGGCGGGGCGGCGAGGAAGTGGAGGCCGCGCGCGCCGCGGGCGTGCCCGTCGAGGTCGTCCCCGGCATCTCGTCGCCGCTCGGCGCGGCGGCGGAAGCGCTGATGCCGCTGACGCACCGCGACCACGCCTCGATCGTCAGCTTCGTCGCCGGCCAGTGCAAGAGCCTGACCGAGCAGAACTGGGCGGGGCTTGCCGGCAAGGGCCGCACGCTCGTCATCTACATGGGCGTCGCCACCTCCGCCGCGATCGCCGAGAAGCTGATGGCGGACGGGCTGACGCCGGACGTGCCGGTCGCGATCCTCGAACGCGGCACGCTGCCGGGCGCGCGCGTCATCCGCAGCATCCTTGCCGACCTCGAGGGCACGGTCGCGCGGCACGCGGTGAAGAGCCCGGCACTGATCGTCGTCGGCGCCGTCGCCGCGCTCGGCACGGACGTGGACATCAGGACACTGGAGATGCAGGCGTGAAGCTGCTGACGGGAAACGACCTCAAGACCGGCGATGTCGTCTGGTGGACGGGCAGCGACTGGTCGCGCCACATCGCCGAGGCGGCCGACGTCGACGGCCACGGCGAGGCCATCGCCGCCGCGGAGGAAGCCGCGTGCCGCGTGAACGCGCCCTATGTGGTGGACGGCGAGGCGACGCCCGAAGGCCCGCGCCCCGGCCATATCAAGGACCGCATCCGCGCCGCCGGCCCGACCGTGCGCCTCGACCTCAACATCAAGCCCGCCGATCCGACGGCGGGGGGATGGGTGATCTGATGTACAGGTACGACCAGTATGACCGCGCGATGGTCGATGCGCGGGTCGAGGAATTCCGCGACCAGACGCGCCGCCGCATCGAAGGCAAGCTGACCGACGACCAGTTCAAGCCCCTGAGGCTCAAGAACGGGCTTTATCTTCAGCTCCACGCCTACATGCTGCGCGTCGCGATCCCCTACGGCACGCTGGACAGCCGCCAGATGCGCAAGCTGGCGCACATCGCGCGCGTCTACGACCGCGGCTACGGCCATTTCACCACCCGGCAGAACATCCAGTACAACTGGATCAAGCTGGAGGAAGCGCCCGACATCCTCGCTGAGCTCGCCACGGTGGAGATGCACGCCATCCAGACCAGCGGCGAGAGCATCCGCAACATCTCCGCCGACCAGTACGCCGGCGCCGCGGCGGGCGAGGCGATCGACCCGCGTCCGTGGGCCGAGATGATCCGGCAGATGACCACGTTCATGCCGGAATTCAGCTACCTGCCGCGCAAGTTCAAGATCGCCGTCGTCGCGACGCCCGAGGACCGCGCGGCGCTGCGCTGGCACGACACCGCGCTCAGGATCGTGAAATCGGATGCGGGCGAGATCGGCTTCGAGGTCTATTCGGGCGGCGGCATGGGCCGCACGCCGATCATCGCCTACAAGATTCGCGACTTCCTGCCCGCAGGCCAGATTTTCTCCTATCTTCAGGCGATCCTCAGGGTGTGGAACCGCCATGCCCGGCGCGACAACATCCACAAGCAGCGCATGAAGATCCTCGTCCATGAACTGGGCGAGGAGGAATTCCGCCGTCAGGTGGAGGAAGAGTTCGCGCACTTCCTTTCGCTGGAGCAGGATTTCCCGCAGGCCGAATACGACCGCATCGCCGCCTATTTCGCGCCGCCGCCGTTCGAGAGCGGGCTTGCCGAGGACATCGACCGCTCCGACCCCGATTTCGCGCTGTGGGTCGACCGGCAGGTGGCCGCGCACAAGGCCCCCGGCTACGCGATCGTCAACATCAGCCTGAAGCCGATCGGCCAGATTCCCGGCGACATCTCGGCCGACCAGATGGAAATCGTGGCCGATCTCGCCGAGCGCTACAGTTTCGACGAGTTGCGGGCGACGCACGCGCAGAACCTCGTGCTGCCGCACGTCCGCAAGCAGGACCTCTACGCGGTGTGGCAGGCACTTCGCGAGGCCGGGCTCGGCGAGGCGAACCTCGACCTCGTCACCGACATCATCGCCTGCCCCGGCCTCGACTATTGCAGCCTCGCCAACGCGCGCTCGATCCCCGTGGCGCAGAAGATCGCCAAGCGCTTCGCCGATCCGGCGCGCCAGCGCGACCTCGGTGAGCTGAAGATCAAGGTCTCCGGCTGCATCAACGCCTGCGGCCACCATCACGCCGGTCACATCGGCATCCTCGGCGTCGACCGCAAGGGCACGGAGAACTACCAGCTCCTGCTCGGCGGGTCGGGCGCGGAGGATGCAAGCCAGGCCAAGATCACCGGCCCCGGCTTCGACGAGGCGGGCATCGTCGATGCGGTGGAACGCGCGATCGAGCGCTATTGCGAGATCCGCGCGCCGGGCGAACGCTTCCTCGATACCTATCGCCGCGTCGGCATGGACGGCTTCAAGGATGCGATCTATGGTTGATGTCCTGCGCTTCCGCGACGACCCGCAGGCCGACGAGCCGGCGGTGACGCTCGACGCCTTCCTCGACCAGTCGAACGCCGGCTCCGTCCGCATCGAGGCGGGCGATGATGTGCGCCGCCTCGAGCCCACGCTCGAACGGGTGCGGCTGGTGGAGATCGACTTCCCGCGCTTCCGCGACGGGCGCGGCTTTTCGAGCGCGCGCATCCTGCGCGAAATGGGCTACACCGGCGAGATCAAGGCCACCGGCGACGTTCTGGTGGACCTCGTCTGGTTCATGCGCCGCTGCGGCTTCGACAGTTTCGCGCCCAACGCGCCCTTCGACATGGACGACGTGAACGCCGCGCTGAACCGTTATCCGCACGTCTATCAGCACGCGGCGGACGAAGCCGTGCCGATCTGGGCCTTGCGGCACGGGGCCGGACAAAATGGCTAGCCGCGCCGTCGACACCATCGACGTGCGCCCGGCCTACACGCAAGAGGATGCCGACGCGCTGAATGCGCGCTTCGCGGGCGTCGGCACGCTGGAAATGCTGCGCGCGGTGTTCGCGGAAAAACTGCTCGGGCGGACCGCGGTCGTCTCCTCGTTCGGCACCGAGAGCGCCGTGCTGCTCGATCTCGTCGCGCGCGTCGATCCGGACGTGCCGGTGGTGTTCGTCGACACGCTGAAGATGTTCCCGGAAACCGAGCGTTACCGCGAACAGCTGCTCGACCGGCTGGGCATGACGAACCGCGAGGTGGTGACGCCCGACCCCGCCGTCATTGAAGCGAAGGACGCGACGGGCCTGCGCTGGTCCTACGACCCGGACGGCTGCTGCGCGATCCGCAAGGTGGAGCCGCTGGCCCGCGCCAAGCAGGGCCTCGACAGCTGGATTTCCGGCCGCAAGGCGTTCCAGTCGCAGACGCGCGCCGCCCTGCCCCGCTTCGAGATCGAGGACGGACGCCTGAAGCTGAACCCGCTCGGCGACTGGGTGAAGGCCGACCTCGACGCCTATTTCACCGAGCGCGACCTGCCGCGCCATCCGCTGGAAGCGGAAGGCTATCTCTCGATCGGCTGCCAGCCCTGCACCAGCGTCGTGAAACCAGGCGAAGACCCGCGCGCCGGGCGCTGGCGCGGCTGGGACAAGACCGAGTGCGGCATCCACACCGGCGTCAGCGAGCTGCCGAGCTTCTGACGGCCGTGGCGCCGTGGTGCGTCCGTCGACTTCGCTCGGGATGATGGATGTAGCGTATAAAGGGATTTCATCCCGAGCGAAGTCGAGAGACGCACGACCTTCAACGCGCCGCCCACTTCCCACCCCCGCGCGAGCGTGGCATCCATGCCGCCGATGGACCAGCTTCCCGTCTTCCTGAACCTGAAGGACCTGTCCGTGCTGCTCGTCGGCGAGGGCGAGGCGGCGGAGGCGAGGCGGCGGCTGATCGAAAGCGCGGGCGGGCTCCTGACCGACGATCCCGAGGCGGCACGCATCGCGTTCATTGCGCGCGAGACAGGTCCGGCCGAGGTCGCAGCGCTTCGCGCGCAGGGGCTGCTCGTCAACGTCGTCGACCGTCCAGATCTCTGCGATTTCACCGTGCCCGCGATCGTCGACCGTTCCCCCGTGCTCGTCGCCATCGGCACGGGCGGGGCATCCGCGACGCTTGCGAAGGCGCTGCGCGAACGGCTGGAAGCGCTGCTCCCGGCGTCGCTCGGCGACCTTGCACGCAGCATCCGCGCGGCGCGCGCGCGGGTGACGGACGCCCGGCCGACGCCATCGGGACGGCGCCGGTTCTGGGACCGGCTGCTCGCCCCCGGCGCTGCGCTCGACCCCCTCGGCGACGTGCCCGACGCCGCGGCACGGATCGACGCCGCGCTCGCCCTGAGCGACACGCACGCTGCCGAACGCCACGAGATCGTGCTGACGAGCGACGAACCCGACGACCTGACGCTCCGGCAGCTTCGGCTCCTGTCCCGCGCAGACACGATCGTGCACGGCGAAGATGTTCCGGCCGCCGTTCTCGACCGCAGCCGGCGCGACGCCGTCCGCCTCACACGCGAGACAGGCGGCGTCCGCCCGGGGCTGACCGTCATCCTGCGGAGATCGCCGTGAACGCAGCCGAGAACGGCAGTTTCGCCTACACGATCATGCCGGACGGCGCGGCGACGCGCATCGACACGCCGCCGGACTCCGATGCGGCACCGTCCTGCGCGCTGCTCTGGCGCCACATCGACGGCAACGACGCGGCGTGCCGCGAATGGCTGGAGACCCGTTCAGGCATCCCCGAAGCGGCGGTCTGGGCGCTGCTCGAACTCGAGACGCGGCCGCGCGCCGTGAAGATCGGCGACGGCGCGCTCGTGATCCTGCGCGGCGTCAACGAGAACCCCGACGCCGACCCCGACGATCTCGTCTCGATCCGCCTCTGGGTGACGGCCGGCGAGGTTCTCAGCATCAACTTCCGGCCGCTGCTCGCCATCGCCGACATGGAGCACGTGCTGCGCGACCGCGCGGTGCGCGACGCGGGCGATTTCATCGTGGAGCTCGCCGACGTGCTGATCCGGCGGATCGACCATACGCTCGACGACCTCTCGCAAAGCCTCGACCTGCTGGAGGAGGACGTGATCGACGAGCGGCGGCGGCACCTGCGCCCGCGCATCGGCAAAGTGCGCCGCACGGCGATCGGCCTCAGGCGCTACATCTCGCCGCAGCGCGATGCGCTCTCGCAGCTTGCAAGCGGACCGTTCGGATTCTTCGACGAAAGCGACCGGATCAACCTCGCCGCCGCCGCGAACAGCGTGACCCGCATCATCGAGGAGATCGACGCCGTCCGCGATCAGGCCGCGGTGCTTTCCGACCAGCTTTCGGATCTCCGTCAGGAGGCGGTCGGCAACCGCACGCTCGTGCTGTCGATCGTCTCGGCGGTGTTCCTGCCGCTCACGTTCATCACGGGGCTCATCGGCATGAACGTCGCGGGCATCCCCTACGCCGACGAGGCGTGGGCCTTCTACGCCATTGTCGGTTTCAACGTCGCGCTTGCCGTCGGCGTCCTAGCGTGGCTGCGCGCGAGGGGCTGGTTCCGCTAGCGAACGGCGCCGAGCGCCTGCCGCGCCAGCGCCGCGATCTCGGCGATCGCGGCCGGGTTCACCGGCAGGTCGGCGCGCCCGGGGTCGGCGAGGCTGTCGGCGATCTGCGCGATGCGCTGGAGCGGCGGCTCGATAAGATCGGGGTTGATGCCGCCGGTCAGCACGGCCTTGCGGTCGGCGATCAGGCGCTCGACCTCGCTCTGGAGGACACGGCGCTGCTCGCTTTCGAGTTCGAGCTGCTCCTCGAGTTCCGAAAGCTCGATCGCGCGGCGCGTCACCCGCTCGTCGAGCTTGGCGTTGGCGAGCTTCAGGTTGGCGGCGTGCTGGCGGCGCTGGAGCTGCGCCTCGATGCGCGCGGCGAGCACGTCGAAGTCGATGGGCTTCGAGACATAGTCGTCGGCGCCCGCTTCCAGCGAGGCGACCACGGTCTGCGCGTCCGCGCGCGCCGTCAGCATGATCACCGGCACCTCGCTGACGCGCGAATTGGTGCGAAGCTCGCGCAGCACGTCGATGCCGTTCATGTTCGGCATCATGTAGTCGAGCAGCACGAGATCGGGCGGCGATTTCTCGATGAGCTGGAGCGCGGCCTCGCCGCTCTCGGCCGAAACCACCGTATAGTTCAGGCGTTCGAGCCGCCTGCACACCACGGAACGGTTCGCCTCCACGTCGTCCACGACGAGGATTCGGCACCCGTTCCGGTCTCCCGCGTTCACAGTCATCAATACGCCCATGTCTTGTTCTTTATGCCGCGATGGTCTCAGGATTTGGTTGATTATTGATTGACCCTTTTTGCGTACCCGTCGCATCGTCCCATTCACGCAGGGATTCCTGATGCTTGCGGGGCAGGCGCAGGTTGAACGTGGAGCCGACGCCCGGCAGGCTGTCGACCGAAAGGCGAGCGCCCATCAGCTCGGCAAGCCGCGCCGTGATGGCAAGGCCGAGGCCGGTGCCGCCGAAGCGGCGCGTCGTCGAGGCGTCGGCCTGCACGAAGGGTTCGAACAGCTTCTCGATCTGCTCGGGCGTCATGCCGATGCCCGAATCCGAAACGCTGATCTCGATCCAGTCGCGCCGCGCGATGGTGAGCGACCGCGCCGACAGGATGACATGGCCCTGCTTCGTGAACTTGCAGGCATTGCCGCCGAGATTGATCAGGCACTGGCGCAGCTTCATGGAATCGTGCTCGGCGATGCCGACATCGGGCGCGATACGCAGCTCCAGCCGGTTGTCCTGCTGCTGGGCGAGCGGCTCCAGCGTCGAGCGGACCTCTTCGAGGAGGCCCTGCACGCTGAACTCGTGCACGTCGAGCTCCATCCGACCCGCCTCGATCTTGGCCATGTCGAGCAGCTCGTTGATCATGGAGAGCAGGTGCCGCGCCGAACCGTCGATCCAGCGCGCGTCCTCGGAGAGTTGCGCCTGCCCCTGCTCGGCGAGGTCCTGCCTGAGCACGTCGGCATAGCCGATGATGGCGTTGAGCGGCGTGCGCAGCTCATGGCTCATGTTGGCGAGGAACTGCGACTTGGCCTCGCTCGCGTGCTGCGCGACGTCGCGCGCCTCGGCAAGCTCCGTGGCGGCGGTGGCAAGCTCGCGGTCGCGGCGCTCCACCTCGTCGAGCATGGCGTTCAGCGAATCGATGACGCGCCGCGTCTCGTCGTCGCCGAGCCGCTCGACGCGCTGGCTGTAGTCGCCGCTGTCGCGGATGCGTTCCATCGCCAGCGTCATCACCTTGAGCGGCCGGAACAGCAGGACGCTGATCCCCGCCGCGAAGAACAGCGAGACGAGGAACGCCACGGCGATGATGCCGATAACGGCGAACAGATAGGCGAACGACGGCCTTGTATCGAATTCCTCGACCGTGGTGATCTCGATCGAGCCGAGCATCCTGCCCTTGGCGACGATGGGCGCGGACGACACCGCCCTGCGGCCCTTGGGATCGGGCGAGGTGCGTTTCAGCGTGATGATGTCGCGGCCCGCCACGTCGCGCACGCGCACCTGCCGGATCACCTGCACCGAATCGAGCTGGCGCAGCACGCGCAGCGTCTCGTCGGTGTCGCCGGCGAGGATCGGCCCGGCGGCGATGCTCGCGACGCCCTGCGTCGTCAGCTCCTGAATCTTGTAGGTCGCCGCGACGACGGTCTGATACTGGAGATAGGCGAACACCGAACTGGCGAGCGCCAGCGCCACCGTGCAGGCGAACAGCACCGCCGCGGCGAGCTTGACGCGGAAGGGCAGACGCTCAAGCCGTGCCCTGAAACCGGGGCGCGTCTTCAGGGGTCTGGTCAAAACGCCGCTCCGACGTGCTCCGGCTCATGCGCGTCGCGCCAGGTTTCGAATTCGGCGAGCGGGATCGGCTTCGAGATCCAGTAGCCCTGAAGCGTCTCGCAACCGATGACGCTGAGGATGTCCGCCTGAATCTCGCTCTCCACGCCTTCCGCGACGCACTCGTAGCCGAGCCCGCCGGCAAGGCTGACGATCGCCTGGATGATGGTACGCGAATCCGCGCTGGTGGCGACATCCTTGACGAGCGACCGGTCGATTTTCAGCCGGTCGATCGGCAGGTCCTTCAGCCGCGCGAGGTTCGAATAGCCGGTGCCGAAATCGTCGATGGCGATGCTGATGCCGAGCCCGCGCACTTCCGCGAGGCGGTCGACGATCACGGGATCGGACGACATCACCGTCGATTCGGTGATCTCGATCTCCAGCATCTCCGGCGGCGCCGACGCCGCCTCGATGCACGCGCGGACGTGCCGCACGAAATCGGCGCGCTCGACCTGCTGCGGCGAGACGTTGACGCTGAGCCGCAGCCTGTCGCCGCGGGCGTGCCATTCGCCGACGATGCGCGCGGCCTCCGCGATCACCCAGCGGCCGACATCGACGATGAGGCCGCTGTCCTCGGCGATGTCGATGAACGAGGCCGGGGCGCGCAGCGACTTGTCCGGGTGGCGCCAGCGGATCAGCGCTTCCGCCGACACGAGCCGGCCGCTCTCGGCATTGATCTGCGGCTGCATGTGCAGCTCGAACTGCCCGCCCGCGATCGCGGCACGCAGCATCGTTTCGAGCTGCAGGCGGTCGCGCACGCGCTCGTGCATCGCCGCCTCGAACAGGTGATACTGGTTCCGCCCGCTGTCCTTCGCATAGTACATCGCCGTGTCGGCGTTGCGCGTCAGCGTCTCGTAGGTCTCGCCGTCGTCGGGCGCGATGCAGATGCCGATGCTGGCGCCGATCACGATCGACTGGCCCGCGAACTCGAACGGCTCCTGCATGGCGCGCAGGATCTGCCGCGCGAGCTTGGTGGCGTCGGCTGGGCCGGAAACATCCGGGAGCAACACGGTGAACTCGTCGCCCGCGAGGCGCGCGAGCACGGCTTCGCCACAGCCCGCGCCCCGGCGGTTCGATTCGGCGGAGAGCAGCACGCGCATCCGCGCCGCGAACATCGCCAGCAGCACGTCGCCCTGCGCGTGGCCGAGGCTGTCGTTGACGGACTTGAAGCGGTCGAGGTCGATGAACAGGATCGCGCTCTTCGCGCCTTCCCGGCGCGCCATGCTGCGCAGGTGGCGCTCGACCGTGCGGCGGAAGCTGAGGCGATTGGGAAGGTCGGTGACGGGGTCCTGCAGCGCGGTCTGCTGGATGGTGTCGATGTTGGTCTGGATGCGCTTCTTGAACAGCTCGATCGCCGCCGTCAGCTTCGGCAGCGTGCGGCGCACCGAGCGCGGGATCGGCGGCGCGACGTCGCCGTCGCGGCGCGGGCGCACGAAATCGGTGATCCGCTCCACGGCGATCACCACCGGTGCCATCGTGTAGTAGACGGCCGCGAAGACCGCGGCTGCGCTGGCAGCGACGATGCCGCCAAGCACGACGAGCGCACCCGTCGACGGCAGCGCCGGCGGCCAGCCGAGGCTGTAGGCGAACACGAGCACGGCAATCACGGCGGACGCCGCGCCGGCATAGGCAAGCGAACGGATGCGCAACTGTGTTTCGAACAATCCGAGTACTCCGTGCCCCCCGCGCGGACCGGTCGTGCGGGGCTCAGCGGACACTCGCAGGATAAGGTAAACATTCTCTAAGCCACGCCCGCCAACCTGCGGTGCCCGAACGAGAAAGGGCGGCCCGTCAGGACCGCCCTTCCTTGTCCGGCTTTCCGCCGCGTGAGCGGGTCAGACCGCCCAGGACTGGTAGGCCGCCATCGCGTAGAGCATCGGGATCGACAGCAGCGTGTTGGTGCGGCTCGCCAGCATCGCCGCGCGCCCGGCCTTCGCCTTCGTCGCGTCGTCCGCCTCCACGAGGCCGAGCGCCTTCTTCTGGTTCGGCCAGATGATGAACCAGACGTTGAACGCCATGATGAGCGCCAGCCACATGCCGATGCCGATCAGGCGGAACGGCGACTGCAGCGTCAGCGCCTCGACGAGGTAGCCGAGGTGGCCTGCGAGCAGGAGCCCGAACAGCACGGTGAAGGCTGCGCCCCAGCGGAAGAAGAACAGCGCCTTGGGGGCGATGTGCTTGCTCACCGCCGGCTTCTGCTCGGCCGGGATCGACGGCATGGTGGGGATCTGGACGAAATTGAAGTAGTAGAGCAGCCCGATCCACGTGATGCCCGCGAACACGTGCAGCCAGCGCAGCACGGTCTGCCCGAAAAGGGCGCCGTTGGCAGTGAAATCGCCGTGCAGACCGAAGATCAGGACGAGCGCGAGGACAAGCCCCAGCCCCAGCGTAAAATGCAGATTTTCAAGAATTTTGCCCATCAGCAGCTCCCCCGCGGCGTTCCCTGTTGCGACCCTTGCTGCGCACCGCGACCGCGGCAAGGGCCCTCCCACAGTGTGATTGCGAAACCTAACTACGCTTAAATTGTTCAGCGTAGAAGCATTGAGGTGATAATAAACGCGAATTCCGACGATACCCGGCCGAACGGATGGGTCATCCGAGACCGACACCGCTGATCCGAAAGGAATGTCGATGCCTTTTCTACACGCCATGCTCGCGATGGCCGCACAGGTGCTGCAACCGGCGCCGGTGCCCGAACCGGCACCCGCACCGCCCCCGGTGGTCGACGAAGCCGCCGCCACGCCGGAAGATGCGGCAGCCATCAGCGCCCGCAAGCGGCTGAACGCCGAAGTGAAGGCGCGGACCGACGCCACCGATGCCCAGTATGCCGCCGCACAGGCCGCGTATCAGGCGCAAATGCGCGAACACGAGGCGGCGGTGGAGAGCACGGCGCGGGCGCAGGCGGAGTACGAAGCCGCGCGCGCCGCCTACGAGCAGCGCCAGCGCGAGATCGCCGACTGGCAGGCCTGCGTGGACGGCGACAAGACGCGCTGCCCGCCGAAGCCGGGGAAATAGCCTCCCTCACACTTCGCGCGGATTGACAGCGCCCGCCGGACCTCGGCAAGCAGCGGCGCCATGCGCCCGTCCTCCGCCCCGCCGATGCTGCTCGCGTTTCTCGCCATCGCGCTGCTTTGCGCGATGGACGCCGTGATCAAGCTCAGCGCACAGACGCATACGATCATCACCGTCACCTTCATGCGCTATGCTGCGGGCGCGGTGCTCGCGCTGCCGCTGATGCTGCGCTTCGGCAAGGCGCCGCTGTCGCGCGATGCCTTGCAGGGCCATGCGGTTCGCGGCCTCGTGATCGCCGCCGCGGCGTATCTGTTTTTCTACGGGCTCTGGGCCATCCCGATCGCCGAGGCGATCGCGATCTCCTTCATCGCGCCGCTGCTGGTGCCGCTCATCGCGCGCGTGCTGCTCGGCGAGCGGATGCGCGTTATCAACGTCGCAGCCTGCCTCGTGGGGTTCGGCGGCGTGCTGGTGACGGTGACCGGGCACGTCTCCATGCCGACACCGAACCGCACCGAGGGGATCGCCGCCGTGTTCGTGTCGGCGGTGCTCTACGCGCTCTCCGTCGTCCTCCTGCGGCAGCGGGCGACGCGCGACGATCCGCAGGTCATCAGCTTCCTCGCCGCCGCCTTCCCCGCGCTCTACACCGCGCCCTTCGCGCTGCTCGCCGCGCCCCTGCCCGCGCCCGGCGCCATCCCGCTGTTCGCGCTGATGGGCGCGCTCGGCACGGGCGGCATCCTGCTTCTGGCCTATGCCTATGCGCGCGCCGAGGCGCAGAAGCTCGTGGTGTTCGAGTACACGGCGCTCGGCTGGGGCGCGCTGCTCGGCTGGTTGCTGTTCGGCGAGAGCGTGCGCCCGCAGGTGATCGTGGGCGGCGCGATCGTGGCGGGCGCCTGCCTGATGGCGGCATGGTCGGAACGGCGCAAGGCGGTCGCTGCATGACCCCGCCGGGCGGCGGCACAGGTGGAGGCACGCGCGGCGATTTCGCACTGCTGTTCCTCGTGCTGTTCGTCGTGGCGGCGGGCAACACCGCGCTGCAATCCGTGCTGCCCACCATCGGCCGCGAGATCGGCATTCCCGACCTGCTGGTGGCGACGATCTTCTCGTTTTCGGCGCTGATCTGGACCTTCGCCGCACCGCGCTGGGCCGACGCCTCCGACCGCTACGGCCGCAAGGCGCTGATCCTGCTGGGACTCGGCGGCTATTTCGTCTCGAAGCTGATCTGCGCGTTCGTGATCCTCGCCGGGCTCGAGCAGCTGATCGCGCCGGTCGCCGTGTTCATCATCTTCGCCGCGGCGCGTTCGCTGTTCGGCCTGTTCGGATCGGCATCCAACCCGGCGGCACAGGCCTATGTCGCCTCGCGGACCGGCCCTTCGGAGCGCACCCGCGCGCTCGCCGTGCTCGCCTCGGCGTTCGGGCTCGGCACGATCGTGGGCCCGGCGGTGGCGCCGTTCTTCGTGCTGCCGTTCGTGACGCTTTCGGGACCGATGTTCGCCTTCGCGGCCTTCGCGCTGGTGACATTCATCATCGTCTCGCGCCGCCTCCCGGCGGATGCACCGGGCGCGAGCGAGGAACGGCCGATCGCCAACCTCGAACCGACCGTCGCCACCGGCCCGCGCAGCACGCACGGCGCGCGCACGCGCACGCACCGCCGCCTGTCGTGGCATGATCCGCGCATCCTGCCGTTCTCGATCTACGGCCTCGCTATCGGCAACGCGCAGGCGGCGAGCGGCCAGTCGCTCGGCTTCTTCATCATCGACCGGCTCGGCCTGCCACCCATCGAGGCGCAGACCTTCATCGGCATCGCGCTGATGGCCGCAGCCGCCGCGACGCTGCTCGCGCAGTGGGCGCTGATTCCGATGTTCCATCTGGGGCCGAAGCTGCTGATGCGCTGGGGCGCGGGCCTTGCCGCCGGGGGCTCGATCCTGCTTGCGGTTTCCACCGATTTCTACGGGATCGTGCTGTCGTTCGCGATCGCCTCGCTCGGCTACGGCTTCGCGCGGCCGGGGTTCAGCGCGGGCGCCTCGCTCGCCGTCGGGCTGGAGGACCAGGGCGCGGCGGCGGGCGCGATCACGGCGGTGAACGGCGCCGCGTTCATCATCGCGCCGACGATCGGCATCGCGCTCTACCAGGTCTGGCAGCCGCTGCCCTACCTGCTGAGCGCAGTGCTGCTGCTCGCCATGCTCGTCTATTCGCTGAAGAACCCGCTGCTCGGCGCGGATCTCGACCGCGACGAGATTCAGACGCAGTAATTGGCGGCAGGGTAAGCGCCTGCGGGCGGCCCCGCCTTCGCGACCATCGACGGCAGCGTCTTGCCCATCACGGTCTCGAACCAGTGGTTCACGGCGATCGCCGTCGCGAGGTCGACGCCGGTCGAGACGCCGGAGCCGTCCAGCATGAACAGCAGATCCTCGGTCGAGATGTTGCCGGTCGCCTTCGGCGCGAACGGGCAGCCGCCGAGGCCGCCGAGCGAGGAATCGAGCACATTGACGCCCGCCGCATAAGCCGCCCATGCGTTGGCGATGCCGGTGCCGCGCGTGTTGTGGAAGTGCGCGCGAAGGCGGACACGGTCGCCGACCGCCGCGCGCACGCGGCCGAACAGGTCCGTCACCTGCGCGGGCACGCCGACGCCGATGGTGTCGGCAAGCGCGATCTCCTCGGCGCCTGCCTCGGCCATCGCCTCGGCACAGCGCACCACGGTTTCGGGCGGCACATGGCCTTCGAACGGGCAGCCGAACGCCGCCGAGACCGTCACCTGCGCGACGAGGCCGTTCTCACGCGCCAGCCGCAGCATTTCGCGGTTCTCGGCAATGCCCTCGTCGATGGTCTGGCCCTGGTTGCGCTGGCCGAACGTGTTCGAAGCGACGAGCACGCAGCCCGCCTCGTCGACGCCGCGCTTGTTGCCCTCGCGGCTCTCGATGGCGCGCAGCACGCCGCGCTTGTTGAGGCAGAGGCCGATGTAGGAGACGTCGCGGCGGTCGGGCAGGCCCGCGATCACGGCTTCCGCGTCCGCCATCTGCGGCACGCGCTTGGGGTTGACGAAGCTCGCGACTTCGATGCGTCGCACGCCCGCGTCGATCATGCGCGTGATGAGGCCGAGCTTGTTTTCGGTGGAGACGATCTCCGGCTCGTTCTGAAGGCCGTCGCGCGCGCCCACCTCAACGATCGTCACGTTTGCCATGCCGTCTCTCCTGCAAAACCTCGCGCGTCCGACTTGGGTATTTCGGCGGCAAGGTCAATCCCCTCTCAAAAGCGACACGCTCTCAAGTTGAGGGGCCTGCACCGGGGGGCCGTTTGGCGCAATGATGGCACGTCTTTCGGGGAGAGACCGCCATGACCACAGGCCGAATCGAAGCCGCGCTCACCGAGGCGCATGTCCCGTCACTGATCTGCGCGCTCGTCCACCTGACCGGGGATACGGGCCTGCTCACCGGAAACCGGCCGACCTACGACTTCTTCGGCGACGGGCAGGGCAACCTGCCGGCCGCGCTCCAGGACGAAGTGCGGCGGCGCGCGGCGGAGGCGATCGGCGCCCATCTCGCGGGTGCGCCCCTGCCCCCGCCGCCCGATGCGGCGACCGTGCGCCGCATGATGGATTTCATCGCCGGGGCCGACATCCCGAAGCACTACGTGCCGTTCCTGAGGGAGGAACTCGGCCTCGAAAGCACCGATCCGAAGCGGCCAGAGCCCGCTCCGGCGAAGAAGCGCGTCGCCATAGTCGGCGCGGGTATGTCCGGACTGCTCGCCGCGATCCGCCTGCGTCAGGCCGGGCACGAAGTCATCGTCGTCGAAAAGAACGAGGACGTGGGCGGGACGTGGCTGGAGAACACCTACCCCGGCTGCCGCGTCGACAACCCGAGCCACCTCTATTCCTACTCGTTCGAGGCGAATCACCACTGGCCCGCGCACTATTCGACGCAGCCGACGCTACTCGCCTATTTCCGGGACATCGCCGACAAGTACGACCTCCGCCCGCTGATCCGCTTCGGGACGAGCGTCGACCGCGCGGAATGGGACGAAGCCGCCGCCGTCTGGCGCCTGACGCTGTCCGGGCGGCACGCGGGCCGCATCGAGGCCGACGCACTCGTCAGCGCGGTCGGGCAGCTCAACCAGCCGCGCCTGCCCGACATTCCGGGCGTCGGCACGTTCAAGGGACCGGCCTTCCACAGCGCGCGCTGGCGGCACGACGTGGACCTGAAAGGCAAGCGCGTCGCGGTGATCGGCACGGGCGCGAGCGCCTACCAGTTCGTCCCCGAGATCGCGCCCGAGGCGGGCAGCCTCACCGTCTTCCAGCGCACGCCGCCGTGGGCGGGGCCGACGCCGAACTACCACGATCCCGTCACCGGCAATGTCCAGTGGCTGCTCGAAAACGTGCCCTTCTACGAGAAATGGTATCGGTTCTGGCTGTTCTGGATGCTGACCGACGGCATCCTGCCGTTCGTGAAGGCCGAGGAGGGCTGGAGCGGCCCGCCGGGCACGATCGGCGCGATGAACCTCGAACTCCGGACCGCGCTCGTGCAGCAGATCGGCCTGCAATGCGAGGGGCGGCCGGACCTGCTTTCCGCGGTGATCCCGGACTATCCGATCGGCGGCAAGCGCAGCCTTCGCGACAACGGCGTGTGGATCAATGCGCTGCGCCGCGACAACGTGCATCTGGAACAGACGCCGATCGCGCGCATCACCGAAACCGGCATCGAAACGGCGGACGGCAGACACCATGCCTTCGACGTGATCATCTACGGCACCGGATTCAAGGCGAGCGACTTCCTCTCAACCTTCAAGGTCGTGGGCCGGGGCGGCACCGAGCTCCACGATCGCTGGCAGGGCGACGCGCGCGCCTATCTCGGCATGACGGTGCCGGGCTTCCCGAACTTCTTCATGCTCTACGGCCCGAACACCAACATCGTCGTCAACGGCAGCATCATCTTCTTCTCGGAATGCTCGGTGCGCTACATCGTGCGCGCGCTCGCCATGCTCGGCGAGGAAGACGCGCGGACGCTCGACGTGCGCGAGGACGTGCACGACATCTTCAACCGCCGCGTCGATGCCGGGAACGCGCGGATGGCGTGGGGCCAGCCGGGCGTTTCGAGCTGGTACAAGAACGCCACCGGCCGCGTCAGCCAGAACTGGCCGTTCGCGCTCGTCGACTACTGGGCAGCGACGCTGAAGCCCGATCCTTCGGATTTCGAGATGGCCTAGGACCGATTGCCATTCTGGTCAGGCCGGAGCGAAAATGGTGGATTTCGAGAACCGGAGCGCAGCGGACTACAGGTCCGTGAGCACCGAAAGCGCAGAAAGCCGCCGTTTGCAGCCCGGCATCACCGGAATGGCAATCGGTCCTAAAGCGACTGGCCGTCGTCGAGCGTGAAGCTGGAGCCGGTGATCGCCGCGCTTGCGTCGGAAGCGAGGTAGAGCAGCATCGCGTCGAGGCTGTCCTCCGGCATCAGGCGGCGGCGGTGGAATTTCGCGATCTGCTTCTGCCCGGGTTCGGTGTCGAACCAATCGCTGTTGATCTCGGTACGCACGTAGCCAGGGCAGATCGAATTGACGTTGATGCCCTGCCGCACCCAGTCGCGCGCCAGCACCTTGCCCATCTGCTGCACCGCCGCCTTCGAGGCCGAGTAAGCGGCGAGGCCGGGCTCCACCGTGTTCGCGGTGATCGAGGAGACGATGACGATGCGGCCGTGCCCGCGTTCACGCGAGCCCGCTGCCATCAGCCGCCGCGCGCCTTCGCGCACGGTGAGGAACACGCCGGTCAGGTTCACCCCCATCAGCCGGTTGAAATCGTCCGCCGAAAGCTCGGTCGCGGGGCCTTCGACGTTCATGCCCGCATTGGCGACGATGCTGTCCGGCGTGCCGAACTCCTCCTCGACGCGGTCGTAGGCGGCGATCACCGAGGCTTCGTCGCTGACATCCATCTCGACCGCAAGCGCCTCGCCGCCCGCACCTGCGATCTCGTCGGCGAGGTCGTCGAGCAGGTCGACGCGCCGCGCGCCGAGCGCCACCTTCGCGCCGCTCGCCGCGAGCTGCCGCGCGAACCGCGCCCCGAAGCCCGACGACGCGCCCGTCACCAGCGCGATGCGTCCCGAAAGATCGAACGAGAAATCCGCCATTGTCGCCCCCTTAGAAAATTCCCATCACGAGGCCTGCGCTTAGCGCATGGCCGGCATCGCGGCACCCCTCAAGATCGTCCGGCCCGATCCGCTTCGGCGCGAGGATCGCCTCCGGCGTATCGGCGTGGGTGAGAACGATGCGCGGCTCGGCGGCGGGTTTCAGCCGCCAGCCGGTCGCGATCCTCGCGATCTGGCGCACGGCGTTCGCGCCGTCCGTGCCCGCGCAGACGAGCGTCGCGTAGGGCCGCCCCTCGATGCGGCCGAGCACGGGATAGTAGCAGCGGTCGAAGAAAGCCTTCATCACGCCCGCGATCGCGGCGAGGTTCTCCGGGCACGCGAAGATGTAGCCGTCCGCCGCCAGCAGGTCGTCGGGTCCCGCCTCGGACGCCGGTTTCAGCACGACCGCAACGCCGTCCTCGCGGCGCGCGCCCTCCGCCGCCGCCTCGGCCATCTGCCGCGCGCCGCCGGTCAGCGAATGCCAGACGATGAGGAGCGTCTTCGCCATCCTAGCCTTCAAACGCCGCCTTCTTCGGCCCCATGTAGCCGAACAGGAACCCGGCCACCTTGCGCATCTGGATTTCCTCGGCGCCCTCGGTGATGCGGTAGCGGCGGTGGTGGCGGTAGATGTGCTCGAACGGCTTGTGCCGCGAATAGCCGATGCCGCCGTGCACCTGCATAGCGCGGTCGGCCGCCTCGCAGACGAGGCGGTTCGCCCAGTAGTTGCACATGGAGACCCGGTCCGAAAGCTCGCGCTCGATCGCCTTGTGCGGCATCCGGTCCATCTCCCACGCCGTCTTGCGGATCAGGAGCCGCAGCATCTCCGCCTGCGTCGCGAGCTCGACGAGCGGGAACTGGATCGCCTGGTTCTCCGCGAGCGCCTTGCCGAAGGGCTTGCGCGCCCGCGCGTATTTCACGCTCTCCTCGATACAGAAAACGGCCGCGCCGAGCGACGAGGCCGCCTGCCGGATGCGGTTCTGGTGGACGAACGACTGCGCGAGCGCGAGGCCCGCGCCCGGCGCGCCGAGCACGGCGGTTTCCGGCACCCAGACGTTCGCGAACGATACGCGCGGGTGGTCGGTCGGCATGTTGAAGGTCCAGAGATACTCCTCCACCTTCACGCCCGGCGCGTCCGAGGGCACGAGGAAGCAGGTGATGCCGCGCGCGTCGCCGTCCGCCCCGTCCGTACGCGCGAAAGTGGCGCAGTGCGTGGCGACGTGCATCAGCGTCGTCCACATCTTCTCGCCGTCGATGCGCCAGCCGGGCACGCCGCTGCGCGTCTCCGGCACGGCGCGCGTCTCCATGTGCGTCGCATCGGAGCCGTGCTCGGGCTCGGTGAGGCCGAAGGCGACGATGCGCTCGCGCCTGAAGCCGCCGAGGATGAACTCCTGCTTCTGCGCCTCGGTGCCGAACTCCTCGAACATGGCGACGAAGGGGAAGTTGCCGACGATCGAATGCTCGTTCTGGAGGTCGTTGTGGAGGCCGAGGCCCTTGGCGGCGAAATGCTCGCGGATCACCGCCATCCAGAGGTTGGAGCCATCCTTGCCGCCGTATTTTTTCGGCGCGGAGAAGCGCCAGTGCCCGGCGGCGTCGGCGCGGCGCTGCGCCTCGGCGAGCAGGGCTTCCCATTCGTGGCGGGGCAGGCCGCCGTTCTCGAAATCGGTGCGCGCCCATTCGCGGCGGTGGTCGAAGTAGCGGATGTTATCGTCCGCGCGCTCGAGCGGCCTGATCTCGGACTCGATGAAGGCGTCAAGTTCGGCGAGGTAGGCGACGAGGTCGGCGGGCAGATCGAAATCCATGGGCACTCTCCTTCTCCGCCAGATAGACACGCGCCGAGGCGCGCGTCCACCACACGGGAATGAGAGGTCGTTAGATTTCTAAGTAAGGTTGCCGTTGTCCTTGTAGCGCTGTTCGAGGAACTTGCCCTCGACGGCGAGCGCATCGAGATCGCCGCGCACGAGCTGCTCGGAAAGCCGCCGAAGCTCGTCGGCGATGGTGACGAGCCCTTCCAGAAGCTGCTGCTCCGGCTCGCTGCCCGGCGCGCGATAGGCCTGCGGCACCTTGAGATAGGTGTCGACGAGGCGCGGCAGGTGCTCGCCGATCAGGCGGCGGGCGTCGCCCGCGATGGGCTGGCCGGAGGGCACCTGCGCGAGCTGCTCGCCGAGCACTTCGAGGCGTAGCAGGATCTCGTCGATCTGCTTCGCCGCGCGCGACGGCAGGCTCCGGCGCTGGCGCTCCAGCCAGTCCTCGACGCGGCGCGGGATCGCGGCGAGGTCGGCGTTCTTCATCGCCTGCGGCGTCGGCATGTCCATGCGCGGCGTGCGCAGCAGGAAGAAGCCGCCGAGCCCGAGCGCCGCAAGCGCGAGCAGCAGCAGCCCGTTGATGCCGAGCGGCCCCACGAAGATGCCGAACAAGAGCGCCGCGACAACGACGGCGACCACGGCGATCGCGGCGTTCGTCACGCGGCGCACCAGCGACTGCGTGTGCCGCCGCGCGCGCCGCATCACCGCCGCGCGGCCTTCCGGCGTGCGCGCGAGCCTGCCGAACATGTCGTCGGCGCGCCTCAGAATCTCGGAGACTTCACGCGCCATCCGCTCAGCCTTCGATCGCCTTGAACGTCGATGCCGGCCCCTTGATCTGCGCCTGCGCCGCGCCCTCAGCGCGCGCGATGTAGCCGCGCGACTTCTCGACCTCGCCCGAAAGCGTCTCGACCGTCTCCTTCATCGAGGCGAGCGCCTCCATCTTGAACGTGTCGATCGAGTCCATGGTCGCGTAGATGTTCTCGAAGGCCCGCTTCAGCGTCTCGATGGGAATGGTTGCCGAGGCCGCCTGCTTGTGGATTTCCCCGGTCTGGTTCCTCAGCATCGTGCTCGTCGAGTCGATGACGTTCGCGGTCGTCGTGTTGAGCGCGGTGATCTGGTCGAGCACGAGGCGCTGGCTGGTCAGCGCCTGCGCCACCGTCACCGCCGTGCGCAGCGCCGAGACAGTCGTGGTCGAGGCGCGGTCGACGCCCTTGGTCAGCTCGACATTGTTCTTCTTGACGAGGTCGAGCGCGAGATAGCCCTGAACGCTGACCGCCATCTGCGTGAGGAGGTCGGTGGTGCGCTGGCGCGCGTAGAACAGCGCGCTTTCGCGGATCGCCTTCGCTTTCGCGGGATCGGAGACCTCAAGCTCGGCGGCGGCGGCCTCCAGCTTCGCGTCCAGCGTCTTCGAGACGTGGATCATCTGCTCCAGTTTCTCCATCGTCTTCCAGAGGTTCTGGCGCTCGACGTCGATGGCGGCGTTGTCGCGGAACAGCTCCTCGCGGCTGTTCGCGAGGTTGTCGAGGATGCCCGAGATGTGGCTCTGCGCGGAGCGGTACTTGTCGAAATAGCGGTTGGCGCGGCTTCCGAACGGGATGACGCCGAGAATCTTGCGCGGCGCCAGCTTCCTGCCATCCGTGCCAGGGTCGAGGTCTTCCACCGTGCGGCGCAGCGCCACGAGGTCCTTGCCGATGTTGCCTTCGGCGTTGATCGCCTTCACCGGGCGATCGAGGAAGCGGTTCGAATGCTGCGCCGCCTCCGCGATCTCGCGGCGTCCGAGCGCCGTCACCTCATCGACGAGCTTGCCGAAGGCGGGGCTGTTCGCGTCCTGCGCCAAGAGGTCGTCGACGAAGCTGTCGACCGTGGCTTCCAGCCTGGTCTTCTTCTCGTCGCTGATCGGCACGAGCCCGGCGGCCTTTTCGGGCGCCACGGCGATCACGGGATCGGGGGCCTGAAGCTTCAGCTCGGTTTCGGTCTGCATTACCGCTCCTAATGATCCGTTTCCTGTCCTATGCTTACCACCATATTGGGTGTGTTGCCCACATAATACAAGGGGACGCCGTGAAGACCTTGCAACGCCTGATGCTGACCGTGTTTCCGCTGTTTGCCGCGGCGGGCGCAGCCGCGCAGCAACCCGAGCCGACGAGCGCGGCGGATT